>CAZZGS010000028.1:3987-17137 GCA_964653845.1 uncultured Bryobacter sp. | reverse complement strand
CATAACCACCAGCTTGCCCGCGCACTCTATCTGATTGAGCAGCGAATTCAGATAACTCATGTCAGGCGTAATTTCCCGCTTGGTGATCCTTTCGATCTCGCGGATGTCTGCCCCTGCGACAAATAACTTTCCTGTCCCGGTCAAGATAATCTTGTCGGCTTCGACATTGGCGATGGCCTCCCGCAGCGCTTCAGCCAGAGCTCTCGACAAAGCATTCACGGGAGGGTTCATCATGGTAAGGATGGCGGCAGATCCATTGATTTCCACATTTACGAGACGGTCCATGATCTTGACGCTACCACTGGTACTGAGGGCGGCGAATGCCATTCGTGTCGAAGTCTTTCTGGCCATCGAGTGCCCCATCTCGAATCGTTATGTGCCGGAACTCAACCGGATCGCTGGCCTCTACTTGCCGAAGGGTGTCGAGATGAATGGCTACTTTCCCGAGCGAGGCCTTACTCAAGTGCGGCTCGAACAATGGCAGCGGGAATTTGCGCCGGCCTTTCCCGTTCAAATGGATGAGTTGGCGAAGCGTGCTCATAAAGCTGGTGCGACACTTACTCCTGAGGTTGTTGTCGCACATATGGGGAAGTTGGTCTACCGTGGCCGTATCGACAACCGTTATGTTTCCTGGGGCACGCCTCGCCCCGAGCCTTCGAGGCGAGATCTGGTTGAAACTCTTGACGCATTGATCAGCGGAAAACAGATCTCTCCGCGTTTCACCAAAACCTGGGGGTGCTACATCGAATGACACATCTGGCTTTATTGCGCGGCATCAATGTGCCCGGCAAAAACATGATCAAGATGCCAGTGCTGGTAGGGATTTTTTCCGAGCTTGGTTGCAAAGATGTCTGCACCTACATTCAGAGTGGCAATGTCTTGTTCAATGCAAACAAGACTTTTGCAGTGAAGCTCGAATCAGGATCCAAAGCGACTCGGTTTACCGGCGAAGCGGTCCCCCGCAAACGTTGAATTTTTGGGCGACAACGTTGCCCTCCTGATAGCCTGAGATCGTGACTGAATATTCAATTGGTGTCGATCTGGGTGGGACAAACTTACGTGCTGCCGCTGTCGACCAGGATGGCAACTGGTTGGCCGAGGTGTCGGCCAGTACCAGCCCCGAGAAGGGCCGGGAATACGTAATCAACGAAATTGTGGAATCCATACAAGAGTTGCGAGCCAAACAACTGGAGGGGCGCTTTGCCGGTGTTGGCATTGGCGTACCAGGCTTTATCCTGATGGATAAGGGCGTGGTTCTCAATTCGAACAATCTTGCTTTCCTTGAAAACATTCCTTTACGTGACGAGATTGAGCGTAGGCTTGGCGCCCCGGTAATCCTCGAAAATGATGCCAATGCGGCAGCGCTTGGTGAGAGCTGGATTGGTGCTGGAGCCGATGTTGATGATCTGGTGCTTCTGACGCTGGGCACGGGAATTGGGGGCGGAATCGTCTATAAGGGGCGGGTGATGCACGGCTTCCTCGGCATGGCCGGCGAGTTGGGTCATATCACTGTGGTTCCCAATGGGAATCCCTGTGGATGCGGTAATGTCGGTTGTCTCGAGAAGCATGCCTCGGCGACCGCTATCACTTGCCTTGCAGAATTGATGAAGGTGACTCCGCATCCAAACCCGACAGCTGAAGACATCTACAACCTCGCTGTTGCGGGTGACCCAAAGGCGCAGCAGGTCTTCCGATCTGTAGGTGAAGCGCTTGGGATTGCACTCGCCACATTGATCAATACCTTCAATTTTCCGCTCTATCTTTTGAGTGGTGGCCCGCTTCCGGCCTGGGATTATTTTGCCCCTGCCATGATTGAAGAGGTGAGTCGCCGCAGCTTCACGTATCGCAACACTAAGACTCGCATTGAGAAGGCAAAGCTTGGCAGCAAGGCTGGACTCTTCGGGGCTGCATATCTGCCATTTCAGGCACAGAAAGATCGTCTTTAACTATGTATTGGCTTGGAATTGATGTTGGAACTGGCGGTACCCGCGCATTGCTGCTCGATGAAACAGGCAAGATCGTGTCCAGCTGCACGGCACCCCACGCCGCGATGCGCATGGAACGCCCGTTGTGGGCCGAACAGGATCCGGATGATTGGTGGCGAGCCACTCAGTCTGCGATCCAGGGTGTCTTGCGAGAGGCACGAATTGATGGATCAGCGATAAAGGGCATTGGCTTTTCCGGGCAGATGCACGGGCTTGTCATGCTCGATGCGCAAGGCAAGGTGATTCGGCCCAGCTTGATCTGGTGCGATCAGCGTAGTCAGCCTCAGGTGGATGCCATCCACGCCAGGGTTGGGCGCGAGCGGGTTGTGCAGTTCACCGCGAATCCGGCAATCACTGGATTTACACTTCCCAAGCTGCTGTGGGTTCGTGACAACGATCCAGTATCTTACGCGCAACTGAAGACGGTTCTTCTGCCCAAAGACTATGTCCGCTACAAGCTTTCTGGTGAGCTTGGACAGGATGTCTCAGACGCTTCTGGCACAGGCCTCTTCGATGTTGCGAACAGAGTCTGGTCCAAGCCGATGATGGAAGAGCTTGAGCTCAATCCTGCCTGGTTTCCGCCTGTGTTTGAAAGTGTCCAGATTTGTGGGCGAGTCACGAATGAGGCCTCCGCAGCGACTGGATTGCTCTCTGGTACTCCGATGGTTGCTGGTGCCGGCGATCAAGCGGCAAGCGCTGTCGGTAATGGCATTGTAGATGACGGGATTGCCAGTTGTACGCTGGGAACTTCCGGGGTTGTCTTCGCGTACATGGACAAGCCGGCCTATGATCCTGCCGGGCGAGTGCACACCTTCTGTCATGCGGTTCCTGGCAAATGGCATGTGATGGGTGTCACGCAGGCTGCTGGCCTCAGCTTGCAGTGGTTCCGCAATCAACTGGCGGCTGGTGTCTCCTATGACGAACTGATGATTGAGGCTGCAACGGCTGACATCGGCTGCGATGGCCTCTTCTGGCTTCCCTATCTGATGGGGGAACGAACCCCTCATCTGGATGCTTCCGCTCGCGGTGGATGGATCGGCCTGACGGCTCGACACAAGCGGAGCGACCTGATTCGCAGCATCGTCGAAGGGGTCAGCTATTCACAAAAGGATTGCCTCGATGTCATCGTCGAAATCGGCGTTGAAATTCAGAAGGTCAGGGCTTCTGGTGGTGGTGCGCAGAGCGCGCTGTGGAGGCAGATTCTGGCCGATGTGTTTTCGCGACGGGTGACTACGCTGGCCTCGCAAGAAGGTTCGGCCTTCGGTGCGGGGCTGCTTGCCATGGCAGGTACAGGCGGCTTTGCTTCTGTTCAAGAGGCCTGTGCTTCATGCACAGAGGAGACCACTGCTACAGACCCGCGCATTAGGGAGAGCATGGCTTATTCCAAGGGTCATCAAATTTACCGCACCCTCTATCCAACGCTGAAGGCAACTTTCCCGTTGCTCTAAAACTGCATGGCGATTTACTGTGATGTCTGTCTGCCCGTGCCGCTCGATCAGCCTTTTACCTATTCGCTGATTGGGGATGCGCGCCACACAGCTCAGGTAGGCTGCCGCGTCCTTGTCCCCTTTCAGCAGCGCAAGCTCAGCGGAACCATTTTGCGGATTCATGATGCGATGCCCGAATACAAGGTGCGGCCGATCGAGAAGCTGCTCGATGTTGAACCCATCTTCGATGAGAAGTTGATCGCACTTGGTCTGTGGGTGGCGCGCTATTACCTGGCCCCAGTGGGCGAAGTGTTTCGCATCATGGCTCCACTTGGTGGTGAAATCAAGCGCAACAAGATTTACAGTCTGACGGATGCCGGTCGCGATCTGGCCCGGCAAAGTCTACTCGGAATCGTAGATGCAACAGACCCGGCGCTAGTCGTGATGAAGTCGCTCGATGAACGGCCGATGAGTATCGAGGCATTGCGCCGGCGCGCGGCTGATGCCCCAAAATTGGTAGCCGAGTTTCAACGCAAGGGCTTGATTCGCGTCGAAGAGGAAGCTCATGAGCGCGACCCGCTTCGTGCTCACGCTACCAAGTTGAATGTGGAAGGCCTTGGGCTCGAGTCTGCTGAAAAACTGCCGAAGTGGGAGCGCGAACTCCTCGCCTATCTTCACTTGCATCCAGGTGCTCATCCCCTCGATGCATTGGAATCACTTGTTAAGAATGCGAGCCAGAGTGCTCGCAGCCTCGCCCGGCGAGGATTGGTGAAGCTGACGCCTCGCATGAGCGCAATTCGTATGGCTGCAGACCGCCCTCCCCATGCCTTGAATCCATCGCAGCAGGCTGCTTTCGATCAAATAGGAAAGGCAATCTCGGCTGGCAGCTATTCTGCGTTTCTTTTGCAGGGTGTCACCGGCAGCGGTAAGACTGAAGTTTATCTGCGAGCCATTGAAGCCACGTTAGCCGTTGGTCGCAGCGCTCTGCTGATGGTGCCAGAGATTGCTCTTACTCCGCAGGTGGCAGGGCAATTTGCCCTTCGATTTGGAGATCAGGTGGCGATCCTGCATAGTGCCTTCGGCGAGAGCGAGCGGGCTGAATACTGGCGTCGAATCCGTCGTGGAGAAGCTCGTGTAGTGGTTGGTACGCGTAGTTCTGTGTTTGCCCCGATGCCTGATCTGGGGCTCATCATTGTCGACGAAGAGCACGACGGAAGCTATAAGCAGGAGGAGACTCCACGCTACAACGGCCGCGATGTGGCAGTTGTCAGAGCTCAGCAGATCGGTGCCACGGTAGTGCTTGGTAGCGCCACTCCCTCGCTTGAGACCCGGCATAACGCAGATCGTGAGAAGTATCAGCGGCTTCTCTTGCCCGATCGCATTGAGCAGAGACCGATGCCTGCCGTGGAGATCGTCGATCTGCGGCAGGAATTTCTGGAAACCAAGAAGAATTCGCTATTCTCACGCCGCATGATTCAGGCCGTGCGAGAGAAGCTCGCTCTCGGCGAGCAGACCATGTTGATGATGAATCGGCGTGGCTTTTCAAGCTTTGTCGCCTGTCGTGGCTGTGGCTACAAAGTGGAATGCGTCAACTGCTCTGTGACGCTCACATTTCATCGTAAAGACCGTCGCCTGCTCTGCCACTATTGCGGCTATGCAGAGAAGGTTCCAACGGTGTGCGTGAAATGCGAAAGCGAGCACATCCAGTTTATTGGAAGTGGGAGTGAAAAGATCGAAGAGGAGCTTCGCGAGGCATTCCCGGAGGCGCGAATTGCGCGAATGGATCGCGACACGATTAACTCCAAAGGCGATTACGAACAGATTCTCAATGGCTTTCGCGAGGGGAGCTTCGATATCCTTGTTGGCACTCAGATGATTGCCAAGGGCCATGACATTCCGAACGTAACTCTGGTAGGTATTGTGAACGCAGACATCGGGCTTGGCATGCCTGACTTTCGCGCGGCGGAACGAACCTTTCAGCTATTAACGCAAGCCGCCGGCCGAGCCGGTCGCGGTGGTCTGCCCGGCACAGTGATCCTTCAGACGATCAATCCCGAGCATTATGCAGTTCGCTTCAGCGCCGTGCAGGATTATGAGCTTTTTTATGCGAAAGAACTGCATTTCCGCAAGGTGATGCGCTATCCGCCATTTGCTTCATTGGCGAATATTGTTTTTCGAAGTGAACGTCAGGAAGAGGCGTTGCGCATGAGTGGAGAGATTGGCGAACTGCTCAAGGAGGAAAAGGAGGGCGTCCGCATTCTTGGTCCTGCCGAAGCACCAGTGCCGCGCGTCAACAAGGAATTCCGCTATCAGATGCTTGTGAAGGCTGCACAGCGCAAGCGCCTTTCCGGAATCCTCGAACGAGTGCGCCAGCTTGCTGTCGAACGAAACTGGCCGGCAACGGCACTAGTCATCGATGTCGATCCGTTGAATCTTCTCTAAGAGCAGAGCCGATGCAAGAGATCGCAGGACAAAAGAAACTACTACTGGCCAATCTGCTCGATACGATGCGGACCTTTGCTCTGGTTCGCGATACGGCGGAAATCTGGGAAGAAGACGGATTGCTCTGTATTTATTCCGGGCTTCCCGGCGCCATCTTTAATTCGGTGTTGCTGACCCAGCCTGTTGCCAATGAGGAAGAGCTGAAAATCAAGTTCGATTACGTGCGAGCCCTATACAAGAGTCGCCGTGCTCGCTGGAGCTTGTGGCTAGTGGAAGATCTGGTGCCGTCAAAACTATTGGACAAGATGGGGGAGTTGGTGGATCGCTATGGCTTGAAAATCGTTTCTCGAGGAACCGGCATGTTTGCGCCAGAATTGAAACCTCCTTCGAGAACTTTGCCGAAGCTCGATATCCGTCCAGTAATGGTACCGGCGACGCGCTTCGACTTCTGCTACGTAATGGCTGTAGCATTCAAGACACCGCTCAACACTTTTCTCGACGTCTACCACACGGTCGAGTATTGGCGAAGTCCGATGCGGGGCTTTGTTGCCTATTCCGCAAACCGTGCTGTGGCGACCGCCTGCGTAATGCCAGGGCATGACGTGATGGGAGTTTACGGCGTGTCTGTACTGCCAGACGTGCAACGCAAAGGCATCGGAGAGCGCACTGTGCGCTACGCACTAGCCCAGGTATCGACCGAAACCGGGCTTGAAGCGAGCGTGCTGGAATCGAGTGAAATTGCCCATTCTCTCTACCGCCGCATGGGCTATCAAAAGATCACCGGTTTGAGCGTTTACAACGAGACCCGCTGAGAGCGCTACAATATGGCGGTGGGCTCGTTGCGGATGAGCCTGCGGATAAACAGGAATTCGATGCAGAAGAGCAATACGAAAGCGGCGGCGGCCAAGCCGACCACCAAGCCCGCGACGAGCACCCCGGAACCATCAGCGCAACAGAAGTCTTTTGACGCTGCGATGCAAGCGTTTCATATGCGCGACTTTGCCAAGGCCACGAAGCTTTTTGAAGCTTCTCTCGAAGGCGCGGTCAAAGAGATCGGTTACGCAGCCAAGCAGCATCTGTTGATGTGCCAGCAAAGGCTAGCCAAATCGAACGTGAAATTCGAATCGGCTGAAGATCTCTACAACTACGGCATCAGCCAGATGAACAAGCGCGATGCTGATGGAGCCCAGGCCAGCTTTGAGAAAGCGCTCAAGCAGGAAGACGCAGACTACATTCACTATGCCCTGGCTCTGGTGCTGGGGTTGAAGCAGGATATTGCCGGTGCTGCTGCGCATCTCAAGCGTGCTATCGAGATTTCCCCTCGCAACAGGGTTGCCGCGCACAATGATCCCGACTTTGCCGAACTGATGCAACATGCTCCGATCCGGGAGTTGTTGAGTTCCGCAAACTAGACTGCGATGATTGCCCCTCCTCCCGGCTACCGCGATGCTGCCGGGCCACTTAGGGTCGTATCGATCGGAGGGGGCACGGGCCTTTCTACCCTTCTTGTTGGGCTGAAGGAATACGCTCGACAGGGATTGGTTGATATCTGCGCGATCGTTACCGTCACCGATGATGGGGGATCTTCCGGCCGGCTTCGCCGTGACTTCGATGTTTTGCCACCTGGAGACATTCGCAACTGCATGGTCGCTTTGAGCGAGCATGAGGCTCTTCTGTCACAACTGTTTCAATATCGCTTTGATTCTGGTCGAGGGCTCAAGGGGCATAGCTTTGGCAATCTGTTTCTGACCGCTCTCACACACGTCACTGGCGATTTTCCTCGCGCCGTTCGCGTCTCAAGCGAAGTATTGGCCATCTATGGCCGTATCTATCCTTCTACCAGTCAAAACGTTGGTTTGCGGGCGGTGATGCAGGACGGCAGTATCGTGGAAGGCGAGACAAAAATCAGCCGTAGCAGGAAGCGCATCCATCGTCTCGAACTGACTCAAGGGCGCGTCAAGCCTCTCCGGGATGCACTCGACGCCATAGCCGGAGCGGATTTGATCACAATGGGGCCGGGTAGCCTCTACACGAGTGTGATCCCCAACCTGCTGGTGGACGGCATTGGTGCGGCCTTGCGAAAATCCAAGGCTGCGAAAGCTTATTTCGCCAACCTGATGTGGCAGCCGTGGGAAACCATGTCCTACTCGGCAGCAGATCACGCGCAAGCGATTCACGACCATGGCGGCAAAGGGACAATCGAACGGGTCATCCTGAACACAACCCCATTGGCCGCCAGCCAGAGGCGTCGCTACGCTTCAGAAAAGGTATATCCGGTAGAGTTGGACACGCCGAGACTTCTAGAGATGGGTCTCGAAGTTGTCGGCCGCCCCTTACTTTTCAAAGGCCCCAAAGTTCGTCATGATCCAGCGGCCATAGCGCGGATCGCAATGGAACTTGCGGCTGAATCTCGCACCCGTCGCACCAAGTCCCAAAGGTAATCTCATGCAACCGTTTCCTAAACTGAATTCCATCGTCCTGGCCGCCGGGTTGGGCACACGAATGAAGAGTAACAAAGCGAAAGTACTGCATGAGGCTGGAGGGCAAGCTCTGGTTGAGCATGTTCTCGATGCTGCCTCGATCGCCGTTTCGCCTGAGAACACTATTGTGGTTGTCGGTCATCAGGCTGACAAAGTCCAACAACTACTCAGCCCTCGCGGCTGCCGCTTTGTCACCCAGACAGAGCAACGTGGTACCGGTCATGCGGTGGAAATTTGTCGCAGTCTGGCTGGCCAGGACGGTCTGACACTCATTCTTTATGGGGATTGCCCGCTGCTCACACCCTCTACCATTTCCAGTCTCGTCGAGGCTCAGCGAAACGGCTCCTTCGCCGCTACTTTGATCACGACTATCCTCGAGCGGCCAACAGGCTATGGCCGCATCCTTCGCGCTGGCGACGGCTCGGTTGCTGCGATCGTAGAAGAGAAGGCGGCTTCGGCTCAGCAAAAAATGATTGGCGAGATTAACTCGGGTATTTACTGCATCGACTCTGCGCTGCTTTGGAAGCACGTTGGCGAGATCACGCCAAATGCAGCCTCTGGTGAAATTTACCTTACCGATCTGGTGGAGATTTTGAGAGGGGCAGGGCATCGGGTAGCTGCTCTGTTGCTCGAAGATCCGAACGAAATTCTGGGCATCAATCAGCGGCTCGAATTGGCCGAGGCTGATCGAATCCTGAGAGCTCGCAAGACTCGCCAGCTCATGCTTGACGGGGTTACGATTTTTCAGCCAGAGACGGTTGCGATTGATGCTGGTGTTGAGATTGGACAGGATACCGTTATTTCGGCTTTCACTCAGATTCTGGGCAAGACCAAAATTGGTTCAGAATGCTATATCGGTGCTGGCTCCGTCATTAAGGACAGCGTCATAGCGGATTCTGTCCATGTGGGCGAGTATTGCTTTGTCGGTACTTCCGTTGTGGAGACCGGATCACAGATCGGCCCTTTTAGCCGCCTTCGACAAGACAATCACGTCGAGGCTGGGGCTCATATCGGCAATTTTGTAGAACTCAAGAAAACCAGGTTTGGTGCCGGATCCAAGGCAATGCATCTTGCTTATCTCGGTGATAGCAATATCGGTGCCGGAGTCAATATTGGTGCTGGCACGATCACCTGTAACTACGATGGGGTCAATAAACATCTCACCGACATTGGCGAAGGCGTTTTTGTTGGCAGCAATTCTACGCTCGTCGCTCCAGTCAGGATCGAATCGCATAGCTATGTTGCTGCAGGCAGCGTGATTACCCACGCTGTCCCGAGTGATGCGCTGGCAGTGGGTCGTAGTCGCCAGACGAACAAGCCTGGATGGGTAAGCAAGAAGCGACAGCAGCGCTAAAGCACCAGGATCGGATGGTAGAGATTGGGCAGCTTTTGTTCACCAATCGCTATTAATTCTCCGGCCTGGCTCATTGCCTTCACGAGTCGAGCCGATTGCGAGACTCGAAACGGTGAGGTCCGGAAGTCCCGTCCTTGACGGATTTGCGATTCGGTTAGCAGGTCTACGGTTTCTGCTGGAAAGGCTGGCAGCAGTCTTTCGCCCTTCAGCAGGGCATCCTCGAAATGACCTTGCTGCGCCAGTTCTTCAACCTGTTCCAGTGTTCTCGCGTCGGCAATGGCGAATTCGCCACTTAGAGTTCTCCGCAGTTCCTGGACGTAAGCGCCACAGCCCATCAATTGCCCCAACTCGTGGGCGATCGATCTCACGTAAGTGCCAGCGGTGCACTCCAGATGTACTTGAATGTCTGCCCCTTCAATCCCAATGAGATCCAGGCGGAAAACCTCAATATCGACCGGCTTAAGTTCGACCGGCTTCTGCTGACGAACAAGCTTGTAGGCCGGAACTCCATTGATCTTTTTCGCTGATACAGGTGGCGGCATCTGCGCCAGTGGTCCGCGGAACTGCACGAGCATTTGCTCCACCGCATCAGACTTCAACTCAAACTGTTTTTCTTCAGACGTTCTGACACCATCCCGATCATAAGAATCGGTGGAGTGCCCGAATCGGATGGTTGCCGAATAAGCCTTGCCATCCTTTGTATAGAACTGTGCCAAGCGGGTGGCGCGTCCGACAACTAGCGGCAAGACCCCGGTCGCGAGAGGATCGAGGGTGCCCAGGTGCCCGATTTTCTTGGTGCCGGCAATCCGGCGCATCTTGTTTACCGCATCATGTGACGTCCAGCCCGAAGGCTTGTCCAGCACGAGTACTCCACATAAAGCTTCTGTTTGTATTTGCAATCTACTTCTATTGTCCCTTGGCCGTGCAGTCCGCGCTACCATCGAGTTTGGATGGCAGACCGTCTTTATTTGTCCGTTTGGCTTGAGAAGCACTCGACACTTGGAATGCATCGTCATTTCTCGTCGGCACTTCGAAGCTTCCCATTTTCTACTCAGTCCTCAGAGGCCTACTTGCGAGTTTCAGCGGTAGATCCCTCAGAGCCAGCTCTGCTTGAGCAGGTGTTCAAGTTGCCTGACCAACTTGAGGACGTCTTCGACGCTATGGAGAAATGGCGCGCTTCTGACATTTCTTTTGAGGTGGAAGGTTTTTGGGATCTCTGGCAGGAATTGCCAGAAGGGTGGCAGCTCAAGCCTGCCAGGGTTCAGTTGTTCTTCTATGGGCCCGACTTCCCAAGCGAGTTTGGAGAATCCGCCCGGGCAGAACTAGGAATTGAGTCACTTTTCCTGCCGGCAGCAATGGACACAATCAAGGATCTGCACTTCTACCAATCCAATCTCAAGAGCCTGCTGAGGCTGAACGGGGATTGGTCGACAAAGTTGAGATTGAAGCAACGCAAGCTGTGGAGTGACTCGAGCGAAGATTTGAGCGAGCGGTTGCAGTGGATTGCTCAAGCAGTTTCAACAGTCAAGCAGTAGCCCGCCAAGACTAGCGGATTGATATTGGAATTTGTCTTGGGCTCCAGGTGAAGCCGGCTGAAACCTGGTAGGAGTTCCTTTTGAAGCCGCTTGTTGAAGTGCCAAGGAATTTGCGATTTCCTGCCATAAGGGTGAAGAAAATCTGGTTCGTCAGCTTTCTACTTGTGTTTACTGACGACTGAACCGTTTCAAATATTTGATTTGGCCCAATGAGACTAGCCATCTTCATGTACTGAACACCTCCCCCCAGGCCCCAATTACGGATACCGGAATAGGTATAGTTTGAGCCTGCAAAAGTGGATCTTGCCGTATTGATAATGCCGTTGCCAGGTGTAGCCGCAATGCCACCATTGAAGCCAAAGCTATGTAACCGATTCACCCTGTAGGAAATCGACACCTGAGCGGTAGGCATAATGGAAGTACTGTAGAAGACCTCTTGGACACTAGAGACTCCGATAAGCGCAGCGATAACGGGGTCGATTGCAGTGGTTGTCAGGCCGAGTGACTCCAGCCTTAAGAAGCCCCCTTGCAAGCTCACCTGCGCCCGCTTTCCCAATTGAATGGAATATCCGCCAAATGCTCCATTCCCGTAGCTATCCCCAAAATTTCGAGTGAAATTGAACATGAAGAATTGATGCCCGGCGCTGATGGTCTGCCTTCTGCTCAGACGATAGGAAACCATCGCATTCGTTGACGTACCATTCGTTCCAAACAGCACTTGCCCTGTTCTTCTCATGATGAAGCCATCGCCTGAAATCGAAACCGACAATCTCGCAGACTTTTGATAGGAATAATTCAGGTTGCCGTTCGCGAAATAAACACGGTTATCAAAGATTTCGGCAGTCGGGCCGAAGATAGACCCCAAGGTCGGATCAATCGAGAAACTGGCGAACGAATTTCCAAACGCACGATTTGTCGTCATTGCCGAAACAAAGAATGAAAGAGTTGACCTCTTAGTCAACTGTCTGTTTGTGAATAGACCAAGGGTCTGGTCTGTCCCGTTGAATGCACCCTGAGAAGGGTAATTTCTATAGTGGCCAGAATAGTTGATGCCAAAGGACCCTCGTCGTAATCTCTTGCTTCCGTAAACACCCGCGAACCCATCAACTCCTGCAGCTATAGAGTTGTTAATCTTGCCATTCGAATCAAGAGCAAATCCGGTTAAGCCATTGTCGTAGGCTGCGGCTACACCACCAAAAAAACTGATCCCCATATCTGCTCCGCCCCGCTGCCCAGTGGCCGAACCTGCACCACTTCCAAGTACTGCCGGGCCACCGAATCCCCCCATGCCGCCACCACCACCCATTTGTGGATAAAGCGGAATCAGTCCCGCAAGCGATAGTAGTAAAACCTTTTGTTTCATTGCATTTCCTATTCCGGCGAGACCTGACGATGAGCGCTCACTCTGCAAGTTTGACTCCTGATATGGGGCAAGTCAAGCTTCACCCTCCCGACCTACTTCACCGGGAATTCATGGTTCACCTAATAGATTCGACGGTTTGTCGGCCTCACTTTATGGTCGCCTCCCTGAACAAGGTCGATTTATCATGTTGAGATGACTGCGCGCAAATGGCAGGTGTCAGGTCGAGTCCAGGGCGTTGGCTTCCGAAACTATGTGCAGAAGCACGCTCGCAAATTGGGTCTTACCGGGTATGCGAAAAACTTGGCCGACGGAGATGTCGAGGTACATGCAGTTGGAACAGCATCTGAACTCGATGCCTTCTCTGGGTATGTCCGGCGAGGGCCCATGCTTGCGGAAGTTCGCACGATTGATGAGCAGATTGCTGACATCGTTCGCTACGATGGTTTTCAGATCCGATGAACGACCTTAAAGAAATGATCCGGGAAGTCGCTGACTTCCCCAAGCCTGGAATTAACTTCTATGACATCACAACTCTGCTGAAGAACCCAACGGGACTGAAGCGTA
>CAZZGS010000028.1:0-3977 GCA_964653845.1 uncultured Bryobacter sp. | reverse complement strand
GCGCTCAAGGAACGCTATGAGGGCTCGCAAATCGATACCGTAGTTGGGATCGAGGCCCGCGGCTTCTTTTTCGCCCCCGCCGTTGCATATTCCCTCGGAGCCGGTTTTGTGCCGGTTCGCAAGCCTGGCAAGCTTCCCTACAAGACGCGCCAGATGGAATATGCCCTCGAATACGGCACAGACAAGGTCGAGATCCACGAAGATGCGATTCAGCCTGGGCAGCGTGTGCTGATCGTCGATGATGTCCTCGCTACCGGTGGCACCGCAAAAGCGGTTGCAGATCTTGTGGATCAGTCCGGTGGCACGTTGGTTGGCCTGAGCTTCGTTATTGAACTCGACTTCCTTAAAGGCCGCGACCGCCTGGTTGGTCACGACATCTTCAGTCTCTTGCACTACTAATGCCGATTCTGCCGGCCTATGCCAAGATCAATCTTGGCCTCAAAGTCCTCTACAAGCGTCCAGATCAGTTTCACGAAATCGCCACGCTATTCCAAACCATATCTCTGGCAGACGAGCTCGAAATAGAGGCGGTGCGTGCTGCTTCGACTTTGATCGAAACGACTAGCGATGTTGAGATTCCGGGTGACAACCTCGCAACCATGGCAGCCCGCCTCTGGCTTGATTCGGTTGGCTTGTCTGCCTATGTCAGGATTCACATCACAAAGCGAATTCCCATGGGCGGTGGTCTTGGTGGAGGATCGGCTGACGCGGCGGCGGTTCTGCTGGCACTGCCAGCTTTGCTGAGGCATGAAAGTACCTTTGGCGATTTGCTCTCTATCGCGTCGACGCTCGGCTCCGATCTCCCTTTCTTCCTTATCGGCGGCACCGCAGAGGCTTCCGGGCGAGGAGAAATCCTCACCACAATCCCCGACCCAGCGACTATTCATGGTGTGCTGATCGCCCCCGGGCTCCACATTTCCACCCTGGACGCCTACCGCAGCCTCAACCGTCCTGTCGCCGCCGAATTGACACAGCCCCGCCAAGTCGAGATAATGAAAAGGTTTCGCGCTCTCGTGCGTAGTGTGCATGAGAATCACCCGCCCGCAGTTTGGGCCGGTGATTGCGAAAACGACTTTGAGCCCGTAGCGTTTGAACGGCACGCTGCTCTTGATTCCCTCTTGGGGCGAATCAGAGCTACGGGAGCCCGCCCGGCAAATATGTCAGGAAGTGGCTCCACTCTGTTCGGGCTTTACGAGACCGCTGAAGCTGCCGCCGCAGCAGAAGCACAGCTCAGAGTTGAACTATCGGGGCACGCGACGGTTATTCGTGTAGAGAAATTCCACACCATCAGCCGCCGCCATTACAAGCGTGCCTGGCATACAGCTTTAGCATCCTTTACGGATGGCGCTAGTTGGCCGCCCCGGTCCCTGATTGTGTGAACGGAAGAAGCGACAAAGAACTCAGCGCCATGCGATTCGACCGCATCAAAATTTTATCCGGCAACGCGAACCCCGCACTCGCACAGGAAATCTGTGCGCATCTCGACGTCGAGTTGGCCCGCACTTCTGTCAAGACCTTCGCCGATGGTGAAACCTGGATCCAGGTCCATGAAAATGTACGCGGTTCTGACGTCTTCGTTATCCAGCCAACTTCTTCTCCCGTCAACCATCACCTGATGGAACTCCTGCTGATCATTGATGCCCTAAAGCGCGCCTCGGCAGATCGCATCACTGCAGTTTTCCCCTATTTTGGCTATGCCCGCCAAGACCGTAAAGATCAACCCCGTGTCCCGATTTCAGCCCGCCTCGTCGCCAACCTCATCGAGCGCGCCGGGGCAGATCGTGTGCTCGCACTCGATCTGCATGCTGCACAGATCCAGGGCTTTTTTGACATTCAGGTCGACCATCTCTTTGTAACGCCAGTCATGCTGGACTACTTCAGGGATTGCCCGATCGAAAATTTGACCGTCGTCTCACCCGACGCCGGCGGCGTAGAACGTGCCCGTGCTTTTGCCAAGCGCCTGCAGGCCCCCCTCGCCATCATCGATAAACGTCGCGACCAGCCGAACGTAGCCGAAGTGATGAACATCATCGGCGACGTCGAAGGTCGCAATTGTCTGCTGGTTGACGATTTGATCGACACCGCAGGCACTCTTGTGAAGGCTGCCGAGGCGCTGTCGCGTCGCGGTGCTTCCTCCGTTCAGGCCTGTGCCACACACGGTGTCCTCAGTGGCCCCGCAGTGCAACGGATTACGGAATCCCCGTATCTGAAACAGGTAGCCATCACCAACAGCATTCCCCTGAGTCCGGAGGCTGCGCGGTGCGACAAAATCCGCGTTCTCTCCGTGGCCAAGCTCCTAGCTCGGGCCATTGACTCCATCCATGGCGAAACATCCATCAGCGTACTTTTCGAGTAAGCGACAGAAAGACCAGTAGAGGCAGATTTTATGCGCAAAGACATTACCCTCCTAGCCGAAACCCGTGAAACCCGTGGCAAGAATGCCGCTCGCCGCCTGCGCGTCGAGCACAAGAGCCCCGGTATTCTTTATGGCACCGGCGGCGACCCCGTTGCTCTGACCCTGAGCCCCAAGGAAGTAACCAAAATCCTTACCAGCTCGAGCGGTTTCAACACGATTTTTAACCTCGATGTGCAGGGTCAGATTACCCCCGTCATCATCCTCGATTGGCAGACCCACCCGATCAAGGGCAATATTCTTCACGTGGACCTCAAGCGCGTCGATCTTACCAAAAAGATCACCGTCAACGTTCCCGTTTTAACCACTGGCGAACCCACCGGTGTCAAGTTACAGGGTGGCCATTATGAACTCGTCAACCGCTCGGTTGAAATCGAAGTTCTGCCCGACGATATTCCAGAGAATTTCACCATCGACGTGGTTGGCCTCAAGCTAAACGAGAGTGTCCGCAGCAAGGACATCCCAATGACAGGGTCCATGCGTTTGCTCTCTGACCCTGAACTCGTTATCTCCCACGTAGTTTCTCTCCGCGCTGAAGAAGAAGCTGCAGCCGAAGCCAAGGCTGGCGAGCCTGAAGTGGCCAAAAAGGGCAAGAAGGAAGACGCCGCTGCTCCTGCTGCCAAGGCTACCAAGGGCGCTGCTCCTGCCGCCAAGGCTGCTCCTGCTGCCAAGGCTCCTGCTGCCAAGCCTCCTGCCAAGAAGAAGTAATAGTTTTTCATCGTGCAATCCTGGCTCATCGTTGGTCTTGGCAATCCTGGCCCCGAATACGAGTGGACTCCGCACAATGTTGGTTTTTTGACCGTAGATCGTTTTGCCTCGCGCAACGGCCTACGGATCTCCCGCCCCGAATGCCAGTCTATGGTTGGGGTCGGAGACGTGAAGGGCGACCGCGTCATTGTTGCCAAGCCGCTGACTTACATGAATCTCAGCGGTGCCGCTGTCAAGCAGCTCCTCGACAAGTACGAGCTGACTCCAGCCAACCTGATTGTTGTTTTTGACGAGCTCGCTCTCGAATGGGGAAATCTCCGCATTCGAGAGCGAGGCTCCGCCGGCGGACACAACGGAATGAAATCGATCATCTCGTCAGTCCGTTCGGAAGAATTCACCCGAGTCCGGCTTGGTATCAACCCGGGCTCTCCGCTTGGCAGCGGGCCTGTCGTTTTAGGTGAAAAAGCCAGGCACTTTGTGCTCGCGGTCATTCCCAAGAGCATGCGTGCCGATTTGGATCTCTGGTTGGATGAAGCATCGTCCAGCATCGAGTCCATAATTGCCGAAGGCGTCGAAAAGGCCATGACGAGGTTCAATCGTCGCGCCCAAGGTTCTAAAGAAGAGGAAAAATGAGTCTCAGACTTTACGAAGAATTGTTTATCGTAAAACCCGACTCGACCGACGAGTTGGTCGATCCGCTAGTTGAACAGATAACCCAGCTGATTGTGAAAGAAGGCGGCAACGTGCAGACCACTGAAAAGTGGGGCACCCGCAAGCTTGCTTATCAGGTTGGCCGTTATTTCGAAGGTTATTACATCCTGTTGCGCTTTGAAGCCACCGGTATCACGATCAAGGA
>CAZZGS010000027.1:10362-17369 GCA_964653845.1 uncultured Bryobacter sp. | reverse complement strand
GGGCTCTCCATCGGACCTGAAGGCCACAATCGGCGGTCAGGTGATCGAGCTAAAGGCACGCAATCCCGAAGCGGCCCTGCTGATCCTGCAGGAGAATTTCTCGATGCCGGTAAGACTCGTCGATGGAGTACTCTGGGTGGAATCGGAACAGGCGCATTTGATGATTCCCCGGCTGGTCGACGCGATGCCGGATGAGGTATTGTCGATCGGCTTGCATCAACCGGCTCTCGCCGATGTCTTCCGCAAAGTTACCTCAAAGACATCCATGGCGGTGCACGCATGATGCTCACAGCAGCAGTGCTCGCCAAGCGCGAGTTGATCAAATTCTGGCGCGAAAAGGCTCGAGTGGCCGGTTTCGCCGCTGCGCCACTTTTGTTCTGGTTTGTGGTGAGTGCAGGCTTCAACGACTTCGCTCGATTCTATGGCGGATCCATTGCCCTTGCTCTAATGTTCTCAGCTGTCTTTTCGAACATGACGCTCATCGATGATCGCAAAGAGGGCTTTCTTGCCGGCGTGCTGGTAACCCCAGCTCCAAGGTCTGGCATCGTGCTGGGCAAAGTGCTCGGCGCTGCCTTGCTCGCCTGGTTGCAAAGCTTGATCTTTCTTTTCTTCCTCCCGGTTGCAGGCCTCCAGCCCGGGTTCTTTGGAGTCCTCGGTTGCCTGGGCGTACTCGCTCTGATTGCGATCCTCTTTACGCTGGTTGGCTTCTTATGTGCCTGGAAGATGCCCTCCACACAAGCCTTTCATGGCGTTGTCAACATGTTGTTGATGCCGATGTGGATGCTCTCCGGCTCGCTTTTTCGATATGAGGAGGCGCACCCCGGGATGCAAATGGCAATGCGGCTAAACCCGATGACTTACGCCATCTCGCTCTTGAACCAGTGCCTCGGAATCGAAGCGGCCTTCGGCGTGGGCCTAAGCCTTGCGCTGCTTGCCGTCTGGACGCTTGCGCTCTTTGCCCTCGCGCTGGCCTGGGTCGGCAGGAGCGATTATGCAACGACGTAGCTGGCTTCTCGCAGCGATCGCCCTCATCGGATGCAAGCCGAAGAGCAAGCTTCCCGAACTCGGTTCAATCCCGCCCTTCGAATTCACCAATCAAGAGGGAACGGCTTTTGCCAGCAGCCAATTGAATGGCAAAGTTTGGGTGGCTGACTTTTTCTTCACCAACTGTCCTGGCCCATGCCCGCGCATGGCCAACCAATTGAAGCGCGTCCAGCAAGAGACTGGCGACCTCAAGCAATTGCATCTGGTGAGCATCACCGTCGATCCAGACCGCGACACAGCCGTTGCGCTTGAATCCTACGCCCGGCGCTTCGGCGCGCTGCCGGAACGTTGGACCTTTCTTACCGGGCGCAAGGATTTGATCCGAAATCTGATGAGCGAATCATTCTATCTGGGATTCGCCGATTCAATGCAAGAGCATTCCACCCGCTTTGTACTCGTAGATCGACACATGAAAATTCGCGGATTCTACGACTCTTTCGCCAAAGACAGCATCGATAAATTGATTGAGGATATTCGAGACCTACATGACCGTTCGTGATCTACCCGCAGTAAATGCCAGCCTCAATGCGCTGGCCACCATCTTGTTGATTTATGGCTACAGGCTCATCCGCCAAGGCAAACGCGAGCAGCACAAGCGCGTTATGCTCAGCGCCTTTGCCGTATCCATCATTTTTCTGATTTGCTATCTCGTCTATCACGCCGAAGTCGGCAGCGTGCCCTATAAAGGCGAAGGCATCATGCGAACAATCTACTTTTCAATTTTGATTCCGCATGTGATCCTTGCCGCTACAGTTCCCGTGCTGGCGATCCTGACGATGTGGCGCGCCTTCCAGGAACGATTCGATAAACACCGCAAGATCGCAAAGATCACCCTGCCAATCTGGCTCTTCGTGTCAATCACCGGTGTGATTGTCTACTTGATGCTCTATATTTTTTGACGTTTGGCAAGGGCGAGTGCACCAAGCACGCCTGCCCTTGCGCCCAGTTTGGCGCGAACGATCCTCGGTAGCGGTGCATAGCCGTTCATCTCTTGTTTAGCAGACTGCTTCACCATATTGATCATGCCTTTGCGGAGTGAAATCCCGCCGCCCAGAATCAGGATCTCAGGCGAGTAAGCACACGCAAGGTTGACGGCCATCTGCCCCAGATAATGCGCCTCCATGGCCCAGGCTGGATGATGCTCAGGCAACAACTCCGCACGCTCGACACCCCAGCGTTCCGCAATGGCAGGCCCGGCAGCCAATCCTTCCAGACAATCACCATGGACAGGGCAGTTGCCGAAAAACTCATCGCCACCAAAGCGGCGCACCCGCATGTGGCCAATCTCTGGATGCAGAAGTCCGTGGACGAGTTGCCCGTTTATAATGGCACCGCCTCCAATGCCAGTTCCAACGGTCACATAGACGAAATGTTTTGACTTCTGCGCCGCTCCCCATAGGTGTTCTCCAAGGGCTGCCCCATTCACATCCGTATCGAGTACAGCGGGACATCCAAGTGCCTTTTCAACCTCGGACTGAATCTTGAAGCCGCGCCACTCCAGTTTCGGCGTTAACGGAGAGATCCGGCCCTTGCCAATCTCAAGCGGACCAAAGCAAGCTATCCCCGCCCGCTTCAACTTCTTGCCCTGAAAGAACTCTGCAACCAGGCGAAGCGTCTCCTTCGGCGTAGTCGTGGGAATCGCTGTGCTGACATGAATGTCTGTGGGGGAATTCCCGTAGGCGCAAATGAATTTTGTGCCCCCGGCTTCGATGGCTCCGTACATGATGGCACTAACCAATATAGACTTGAATGCTGAATGAGACTCGCAATTCTCCTATTTCCTTTTCTGGCCTTCGCCCAGATACAGCAGACATTTATTTATGAATCGGCACCATTCCCCGAATGCCATGCTTCGACGATTGTCGAGACAGCTCCTGGTGAATTCTTTGCCGCATGGTTTGGTGGCACCAGAGAAGGAGCCAAGGACGTTGCCATTTGGGGTGCCCGCCTCAAGGACGGCCAGTGGGGTGCCCCTGTCGAGATCGCCAGAGAAAAGAACTTCTCCACCTACAATCCGGTCTTGTTCCATACCAAAGACAAGAAGCTATGGCTCTATTACAAGTTCGGTCTCAGCCCGGCCACCTGGAACGGAGCGAAGATCCAAAGTGTCGATGGAGGCCGTTCCTGGAGTGGCAAAGAATACCTTGCAGCCGGGGTCTACGGGCCAATCAAGAACAAGCCGTTGGTAATGGCCGACGGCACAATCGTCTCAGGAACCAGCGTCGAATCTGATTTCGCCTGGACTGCCTGGGTAGAACGCTCAACCGACAACGGGCAGACCTGGACCAAGCACGGCCCCATCGTCTATCCCGGCGAACCCAAAGGCATCATCCAGCCCGCAATGGCGACCATTGGCAAAAACATGCGGATGTACTTGCGCTCGACAACAAAAATTGGCTTCATCACTTATTCCGATTCCAAGGACGGGGGCAAGACCTGGTCCAGTGCCAAGATCACAAATCTGCCAAACCCGAACAGCGGCATCGACACCGTCACGCTGAATGATGGCCGTATCGTGTTGATCTACAATCACACCTCAAAGGGCCGCTCCCCGCTCAACATCGCCGTCAGCAAAGACGGCGACAAATGGAGCGACCCGATCGTGCTCGAATCCGAGCCCGGCGAATATTCCTATCCGGCAATCATTCAGGCCGCCGATGGCAAGATTCATGCCACCTGGACCTGGCAGCGCAAGCGCGTCAAGCACGCAGTAATCCCGCTCGACGCTCTGCCCAAATAGCCGCCCTACCAGAGCCCAAGCCACTTCCACCAGGCAAAGCCGAAGGTCATCCAGATAAACAGATTGGTGATGGCACACAGAAATCCAACTCGCCACCAATCTTTCATCTCGACGTACCCCTGCGCGAAGAACATCGGCGCAGGGGTAGTTCCATAATTGGTGAGCCCCGCAGACAGACTCGTGAATATCGCGAAACTGAAGGCAGCAAGCCCTGCTGGAGCACCTTGCGCCACGATCACCGCAACAAAGGCGGGAAACATCGCCAGCATATGCGCAGTGATGCTGGCAAAAGCGTAATGAGCAAAGAAGTACACCAGCAGCGAAATAACCAGCAACGGATACCAATCGAAGCCAAGCAGAGAAGCACCAACGGCTTTGGCAAAGGCCGTCGGTACACCGGTTGCATTCAACCCCTTGGCTAAATTGATCAGGCCGCCATACCAGATGAACATGTCCCAGGCTGCATCTTCTTTGCGCACATCCTCCCAACTCAGAACACCCGTCACAAGTAGTGCGATCGTACCAAGCAACGCTGGGACAGCAACATCCAGTTTGTGAATCGAAGTTGTCGACCATCCAGCGCAAACCCCAAAGAAGACTGCACAAAGGATCCACTCCGATTGCGAGAGCCGCCCCATCTGCACCAACTCCTTACGCGCAAACTCGGCCGCCTCAGGTGTACGAATAATCTCAGGTTTGTAAATCTTGCTAACCAGCCAGGGAACAGCCAAAATGCTAATCATCCCCGGAACCACCCCCGCCCGGAACCAGCCAAACCAATCGAATTCGATCCCGCTAATCTTGGTCGCCATCTGCGCAGCTAGAGGGTTGGAAGCCTGCCCGGTAAGAAACATTGCCGAGCTGATGCAGATGCCCTGGTAGACGCTGGTCATCAAAAATGCCCCAATCAGAGGAGCACTTAGGCCGGGCTTCGAACCGTAGAGTTCTGCCACACCGCGAACAATGGGAAGAATCACCCCGCCACTACGAGCGCCATTGCTCGGGATGATCGTCGCCAAAACCATATCGCTAAAGCAAAGCGCGTAGCTGACACCGAGTGAGGTCTTCCCAAAAAGCCTGACAAAAAAGAGAGCAATCCGGCGCGCCAGCCCAGTATTGAGGAGCGACCTGGAAATCAGGAACGCCGCCAGCACTAGCCAGTTCGTTGGGTCTGAATATCCGTCTAGCGCCTGTTTGATCGTGAGCCCACCCACAAGACTAGAGAAGACAATCGCAATCAAAACGAGTGCCCCACCGCTGATCGGCTGAAAGATCAGCCCCGCCACAGTAGCGCTAAAGAGAGCGAATAATCGCCAGCCTGCAGCCTCAATTGCCGCAGGCCGAGGAATCAGATAGGCGATGGTCAGATAGATGACCACCAACAACCCGATGCCCCATACGCGTTTTGGAATATGCTTCACATCTCCCCCTCGGTTAGACTGGTATAGAGTTTCACATCATCTCATGATCTCGATCGTCATTCCGATTCACAACGAAGAGCCGTCCATACTTCCGCTCTATGACCGCCTTACCGCAGTGCTCGAGCGCTTGCAGCGGCCTTACGAAATTATCTTCGTAGATGACGCCTCAATGGATCGCAGTTTTGATCTATTGGCCAATCTTGTCGAAACTGACGGTCGCCTGAAGGTGATCCGGCTCAGGCGTAACTTTGGCCAGACCCCCGCGCTGCAAGCCGGCTTTGATGAAGCCCAGGGCGAAATTATCATATCGATGGATGGCGACCTGCAGCACGACCCCGAAGACATCCCGGCCTTGCTGGAAAAAGTGGAACAAGGTTGGGATATTGCCAGCGGCTGGCGCAAGAACCGAATCGACAACGCAATTACTCGCAAGATTCCTTCGCGTATCGCCAACTGGCTAATGGCAAAAGCATCAGGCATCGAGTTGCATGATTTCGGCACGACATTCAAGGCCTACCGCTCAGAGATCCTCAAAGACATAAATCTCTACGGTGAGTTGCATCGCTTCATCCCTGCCCTCGCAAAGCTCTATGGGGCGAGAGTGGTAGAGGTTCCGATCAAGAACACACCCCGCGCAGCCGGCGACTCCCACTACGGACTGAGCCGAACCTTCCGCGTTCTCTACGACATCCTCACCATCAAGTTCCTGTTGACCTACTTTACCCGTCCAATGCACTTCTTCGGAACTCTCGGACTCACCGGCACCTTTTTTGGCGGGCTCATCATGCTCTACCTACTCGTGTACAAACTCACTGGCCATGAAATCGTGGTCGACCATGGGCCACTAATGATTGCAGGTGCGCTTTTGCTCCTGGCCGGCATCATGATGTTTTCAACAGGCATTTTGGGCGAAATGTTGATGCGCACTTATTTCGAAAGCCAGGGCCGCCGAATCTATGCCGTTCGAGAAGTTCGGACCAAGAAAGAAGCGCAGGCACCCGAAGCCGCCCGTTAAGGCTCTCGCTGTTGTGTTAGCTTAAAGCTTTTGGTCTCCTTATTAATTCTATGCTGCTACCTACTACTTATGCGTTTACAATGACGTTGCTTCTACTCTCGATGCTTTGTTGGGGGTCTTGGGCAAATACCCTGAAGAAGAGCGGATGGAGATTCGAACTTTTCTACATCGATTTTTCTCTCGGTGCAGTTCTTGCGGCTGTGATTGCGGCATTCACAGTTGGTTCCATGGGAACGGACTTGTCAGTTAGTGACACCTTCCTATTGGTCGGAAAGCGTCAGATCATCTTGGCCTTTGCCGCCGGTTGCATTTTTAACCTCGCGAACATGCTTCTGGTAGCTGCCATAGAAATGGCCGGGATGAGCGTAGCATTCCCTGTAGGAATCGGCCTTGCACTCATTGTCGGCGTTATCTGGAGCTACACGATGCAACAGGTTGGCAACGCCTACATGCTCTTCGGCGGGTGCTTTCTAGTTCTGATCGCTGTCATATTGAGCGCTGCAGCACACGGAATGATGGAAACCTTACGCCGTAAGAAAGCCGAAGCGATTTTGGCTGCCGCACTGGCAGAGCAACTTCCTCCAGACCAACAGATTCCTGCAAAAAAGAAGAAGTCGACTGAGCCAGAAGGCCCCGGCGTTTATCGTGGAGTTTGGCTTGCCCTCGCGGCCGGGCTGCTCATGGGTTCCTTTTATCCAGTAATGGGTATGAGCACGGAAGGCGAACTGGGCCTCAGCAATCCTTTCGCAGTGACTCTAATCTTTTCCTTTGGTATTTTGCTGAGCAC
>CAZZGS010000027.1:0-10262 GCA_964653845.1 uncultured Bryobacter sp. | reverse complement strand
CTTCTGGTCTGGAAAGAGTTCGCTGGGGCCAGTAGCGCAGTCACCAGGCTTTTGCTGATCATGAGCATCTTGTTCCTGGCTGGCCTGTCGTTAGTGGCCATTGCCCCGCTCAACTAGTGCATCAGCTTTTCAACGCAAAGCCTTACCTTTTCGAGGTCAGGTAGACTTCCCTGTGCTTGTTTTGGCGATCCGCCGCCTTTGCCGCCAAGCTCGGCGATCAGAATCTTAAACGACTTCCCGCAATCCAGGCCAAGACTCGGATGCGCACCAAATAGTAAAGTAGCACCACTTCTACCAGTCAAAATCACCATTGCCTTCTCATTGTTGAGAAAAGCATTCGCGCGCATTCTGGTGTCCTCATCCACCATTTCCATTTCTTCAACCCACTTGCGCCGGCCTTGCGAATCAACAGAACTTTGAGCGTATCGCTCCATGCCGGCGATTTCAGCAATTTCAGCCGAAAGCCGCTTTCGAGTCTTGTCAGACTCTGCCAATCGTTCTCGTAGCGCCGTGCCCTGCAACTCTGCCTCACTAAGTCTAAGGTGAACTTCACGGAGAACTCGCCCGCCACAAAAGAACTCAAGGCGCAAAGATTGCCGAACTTTTTCTGTCTGACCCAGCAGAATCATCCCAACCTCACCAGTGCGGGCGACGTGAGTCCCCCCGCAAGCACTTCGGTCCAGCCCGGCGATGGCTACAACCCGCAGCAGGCCCTCGCGGTCAGGAGCTTTCCGGAGTCCAACAACAGTGCCAGAGTGTTCAAAAGAAACTGACACAGATGCATTCTCAAGAAGTCGTTCATTCGCCCTTCTCTCGATATCCAGCAGCTTTGCCGGGCTGACAGCCTGCGGTGCAATATCAATCGTTGAATAATCGGCTCCCATGTGAAAGCTGACGGTCTTGAAACCAAATTCCTCTTCGAGTACCGCACTGAGCGCATGCTGGCCCGTGTGTTGGCGCATGTGATCCAGGCGTCTGACGGAATCAATCGAACCGGCGACCTGCTTACACTCTGGTCCGAGTGGAGCACCCAACACATGAATGATGTGATCGTCTTCTTCGAGGACATCGACGATTTCAATCCCGGCAACTGTGCCAGTGTCAAAAGGCTGTCCGCCAGAACTGGGATAAAAAGCAGTCCGATCCAGTTCTATTCGAAGGCCATCTTCAGAGCGAGCTGTCACGGTCGCGTCAAAGTTCCAAAGATAAGAGTCGTGGTAGTAAAGTCGTTCAGTCAAACCGTTAATGTACCCCAAAAGCAAAGCTCGCGCCTGAACAAGTCAGACGCGAGCTTTTAACTACTTCGAATGGATGAGTCTACTGCCGCGTTGCAATCTTTACGCGGTTTGAGGGTTGATTGTTGTACTCGATCGAAAGATCAAAATCATCAAGTGTCGGAACGCCTTCAGGCACCTGAACATTGATCTGGTAAAGCCCCACAAAATTGGGAGTCAAACCAGCAAACGCTGCTTGTTGCGCAATGGAACTATCAAAGAGTCCAGGCACGCCGAATCGAACAATGACATTCGATAATTGTGCGAGTGGGCTCAATGGGGAAGCAACGCCGGATTCAACCGGAGGATTCGTCCGCCCAAAGCCAATTGCATAGATCACCAATGTCTCACCGGCGCGGACGGGTTTTGAAACATAATCACCCAGTTTGATGCTGGAAGGCAATGGCAGAGTGCCATCCGCGTTGACAACAATACCGTAGCGAAGGCCTGGCCACACTAGAATGCGTCCCGCTTGCGCAGCCACGTTAACACTGGCTCGATTCCCGACAACACCATTTCGCTCCACCTGTACAACTGCATCTCCCCCAAGAGTTTCGAAGGGAAGCTGGAAGTTGATTTGGCCTGGAGAGGCAAAGTAAAGGGGAGCAGCTCGACCGTTCACAAGAATACGAACGCCGCCAAGAGTTGTTGGCAGGGGCGCCCCACTGGCGAAGTAGTTCTGATCCGTCAGGAACTCTCCGAACAGGGCTGAGATCGCACCAACTCCAAGCGAATCTCCAGCGGCAAAAGTTGCGTTGTTCAGGATGCCGCCGAATGAAATCGTTGGTGCAGTGCTGGCAACGATTTCCATCTCAACGGGAATTGAAAGCACTGGCCCATTGATCGCATTCGTAGAGATCCCAACTGAGCCTCGGTAGGTCCCAACACCCAGCGAACCCGGCGTCAGCGTCACGGCAGCGCCAGTGAAGGATGTAGACAAGGCAGCACTGAGCCAGCCACTACCATTGGTCAGTGTCGAAGCAATCGAGGTCAGGCTTAAAGCACCTCGTCCGCGATTTCCCACGCCAACATTCACTACCGTGGCAGGGCTGTTCTGGAGAAGCTTAACGTTGACACTGGTCGGCCCGGCAAAAGCGATGGGTTGAGACGTGACGACAAGTCGGGTCTGCACCGTCTTGTTGTCACCGGCAAAGGCCGATCCGCCAACCTGAATGGTCCCGTTGTAGGTACCTTCAGCCATTCCGGGCAAATGCTGTCCAGACACACGGTAAGGCTGAACAAATCGGAAACTTCCCTGCCCTTCGTAGGCCACAGTCAACCAATTTCCGCCTGCCTGAGTCGTAGCATTGGTATTCAGCACACTGTTAGTGGCAAACCTCACACTGTCGCTCCCACCATTCGGGGGAGTGTAGAGGAAGATGCTGTCGGGCACCCCTCCGCCAACCTGCACCGTTACACTGATTACCTGCGGCGCATCGATCGCATTCGGATCACGCACGGTGATGGCCCCCGTATAAGAGCCCCGTGTCAAAGTTGCGGTATTCAGAACAACACTAATCGGCAGGCAAGTGTTTTGCTGGACGGCAATCTGGCAGGGCCTCAGGCTGCCTACACTAGCCGTAAGCCAAGTGGCATTCGAGGCAAACGTAAGCGATAGTGCTCCATTTCCTGCATTAAAGGCTTCAATCGTCTGGGTCTGACCATTCGACCCGGTCGCAACCGAAATCGGGCCTAAGGTCGTGTCTGTGAGTCGAAGTTTTGCCTGGGCGTAAGCAGACTCTGCGCCCAAAAGGGGCAGAAGTGCAAGGCCAAGCAGGAATCTATTGAGTTGTTTGCGAGCTGGTTGGAAGCCTGCTGAAGTCACACCCAGTTGAGTGCGCCCTTCTTGCGAGCCCATATGTAACCGGCAATAAGTATTGTGAGAAATAACGTCACCTCCGCTACCCCAAACCAGCCCAGTTGTTTGTAACGGACGGCCCAGGGGAATAAGAAGATCGTTTCCACATCAAAAATCACGAAGAGTATCGCGACGATGTAAAAGCGAACTGTAAAGCGGCCGCGGGAACTGCCCTCAGCTTCGATCCCACATTCATAGGCCTCAAACTTGGCCTGGTTGGGAATGGAGGGACGAAGGAGGCGGGCTACAATCAACGCGATGACGGGAAACGCGATTGCGATAACCAGAAGGAAGAAAATCGGCAAGTACCCTTCCGGCATATGCTCAGAATACCAAAAACAGAACATTCTGCAACGCGAATCTTCAACGGATAATGATTAAGAAGCATCGAAGTAAATATGTGGCGCTCCATTCAGGAACAGATTGACACTATCTTCCGGGAAGACCCGGCGGCGACCAGCACCCTTGAAGTGCTGATCTGCTACCCCGGCCTGCACGCCATCCTCCTGCATCGCATAGCTCACTTCTTTTACCGGATCGGCCTCAGGCTCCTCGCTCGCATAGTCTCGCAAATCGCCAGAATGATTACCGGAATTGAAATCCACCCCGGCGCAACCATCGGCCGTCGATTCTTCATCGACCACGGCATGGGAGTAGTCGTGGGAGAGACGGCGATCATCGGGGATGACGTCATCCTCTATCAGGGAGTCACCCTTGGCGGAACAGGCAAGGAGCGTGGCAAGCGTCACCCTACGATTGGCAACAGGGTTGTGGTCGGCACTGGAGCAAAGGTCCTTGGCAACATCACGCTTGGCAACAACGTGAAGGTAGGCGCGGGAAGTGTAGTGGTTCATTCGGTCCCTGATGATTCCACCGTCGTTGGCATTCCCGGTCGTATTGTCAAGACTCGCGGTCAAATCGCCGACGACCTTCAGCACGGTCTCTTGCCCGATCCCCAGGGTCAGGATCTCGAAAACATGCAACAGCGCGTAGATCAACTCGAATCCGCTATGCGCGCCATTCTCGAAGAAAGGACCAAGCCATGAGATACCTCCTGCTGCTGGTCGCAATTTGTCTTCAGGCAGAGACCACCGTCCGCTACTGGTCAGGCGGACACGATAAGGCAGACCTCGCCCAGTGGGCGATGGAATCCTGGGCGAAAGGTTCTGAAGGCGGTCTGCGCGTCGAACGGGTGAGTCAGCCGGAAAAAGCAGACATTGTTTTCCGTTGGGTCAACCCGCGCAGAAGAGGTCTCTACGGTCAAAGTATGCCGATGCAACGCGATGGGAAACTGATTTCTGAAATCACGATCAACCCTTCCATCGAGAGCCTCGGGCCTGATATGGCTGCAGCTGTAGCCAAAGACCCGCTCTATGGTGATGTCATCCTGTATCTCACCTGCGTCCATGAAGCAGGCCACGCCCTTGGCCCTGTCCACACCAGGGATTACGCCGACATAATGTATTCGTTCGAGTTCGGGGGCGATTTCGTCGCCTACTTCCAGCGTTTCCGAGCCAAACTCTCCAACTTCGAAGACATCAGGAAATTCTCCGCACTCTCATCGGGCGACATCCGCCAAATCAAGCAAGTGGTGTCGGGCAAAAAGCAAAGCGAAATCCGTTAAGCCTGATCTGCTCGAGTTCAGCGGCAGTGAATCCAAGCCCTTGTGCATGCGCGAATTCTCGATCCATTGTCGTATCAAAGAAGCCGGGATCATCCGTATTCAAAATGATAGGCACTCCAGCATCATGCAGCACCCGAACCGGATGCGATTCATAGGATTTTACTGCTCCAGTCAGCACGTTGGAAGTCAAAGATATCTCCAGTGGAATCTGGCGTTGCGCCAATTCGGCGACAAGCTCAGGGTCATCAACGGATCGGATCCCGTGGCCGATCCGATCCGCCCCAAGCCTCAATACTTCCAATACATTTTGTGAGTTCGTTGTTTCGCCTGCATGCGGCGTCAGCTTAAGCCCCTGTTCTTTGGCCAACTGAAAGCCTCGCTTGAGTGCAGTCGCCGGGTTGCTCGCCTCATCGCCTCCCACGCCAAAGCCAACGACATCCGTCCCCTGAAACCCAACGGCAAACCGTGCCGTTTCGTATATGTGTTCTTCCCCAAACTGCCTCACCGCGTCAAAGATCCAGCGGATTTCAAGTGGAGCATTTCTGCCCTCATCAATAAGAGCTTCGGCAATCGCCTTTGCATCCAGGCCGCGCTTAAGACAAACCCCGGCCGAATGGATGACTTCGGCATAAACGACGCCTTGAGAAGCAGCACGGGCAAAAGCTCGTCGAGCCAACAACCGAAAATGTTCAGGCTCCCGAAATTGCATCACCGCAAACTTAAAGCTATCAAGAAAACCAGGGAAACTTTCAAATCGCATTTGGCTGGCAACGAGGCTTGAATCCAGTTGTGGCGCAATCTCTCGCAGGATCTCCTCGTCGATGCAACCCTCTAGATGCAAATGCAATTCGGCGTAACGCCTAGAACTTGCCATAATACCTATGATGCTCCCAGGCGAGATTCACGCGATCGTTAATGGCTACCACGGCGATCCTCTCAAGGTTCTCGGCCCTCACCAGTTCAAGGCCGACGAATGGGAAGTCCGCGTATTTCTGCCCCATGCTCAAACTGCATCTGTTGTGATTGTGGGCAAGACTTTCCCACTCACGCGCGAAGATCCGGCCGGTTTCTTCTGCGCAATTCTCAAAGGCACTATCCAAGCGTACCGGATTCGTCTTCTAACTTGGCAGGGCACCGAATTCGAAATCGAAGACCCCTACCGCTTCCATACCCTCCTCTCCAGCTACGACCTTCATCTTTATCTCGAAGGAACCAATTACGAAGTCTTCCGAACCTTTGGAGCCCATATTGTTCACATTGAGGGAATCCGCGGAGTCCGCTTCTCTGTATGGGCGCCAAATGCTGAATCCGTTCAGGTCTGCGGAGTCTTCAATCATTGGGACAAGAATAGCCATCCAATGTGTCCTCGCGAAGGCGGAGTCTGGGAACTATTTGTCCCAGGGCTCAAGGGTGGCGAAGTTTACAAATACTTCGTGCGTTCACGACTCAATCTCTACCAGCAGATGAAGTCCGATCCGTTTGCTTCCTTCGCCGAAGTAGCGCCACGCAATGCCTCGATCGTTTGGGAGTCACCGGGCTATGAGTGGCAGGATCAGGCCTGGCTTGATCGCCGGGCCAAAGGGGACATCCTCAAAGAACCTCTCTCAATCTACGAGGTGCACCTCGAGAGTTGGGTACACGGTGCCCACAACAAACCGCTCAGCTATCGGGAACTGGCAGATCGACTTGTCGCCTATGTGAAGGATCTCGGCTACACACACATCGAACTGATGCCAACGATGGAGCATCCATTCTCCGGCTCCTGGGGCTATCAGGTAACAGGCTACTTTGCGCCCACTTCGCGCTTCGGTAATCCCGACGACTTCAAGTTTTTCATCGACTCCTGCCATCAGGCCGGCATAGGTGTGATCCTCGATTGGGTACCTGCACACTTCCCGAAGGACGCTCACGGGCTGGCCCTCTTCGACGGTACTCGTCTTTACGAACACGAAGACCCGCGCCAGGGCGAGCAACTCGACTGGGGCACGCTCATCTTCAACTTCGGGCGCAACGAAATCAAGAGCTTCCTGCTTTCCAGCGCCATGCTCTGGCTGAAGGAATTCCACATCGACGGCCTTCGTGTTGACGCAGTCGCCTCCATGCTCTATCTCGATTACTCCCGCGAGAGCAAGGAGTGGGTGCGCAACAAACATGGCGGGCGAGAAAACCTTGAGGCCATCGCCTTCCTTCAGCGCTTCAATGAACTCTGCCACTCTGTAGCCGGTGCCTTCACTGCCGCAGAAGAATCAACTGACTTTCCCGGTGTCACCCGGCCGGTCTTCCTCGGTGGCCTTGGTTTCACTCTGAAATGGAATATGGGCTGGATGCATGACATGTTCCGGTATTTCAAGTTCGACCCCTTCTTCCGCCGGTACCATCACCAGAACATTACCTTCAGCCTCTTTTACTCCTTCAACGAAAACTATCTGTTGCCCATCAGCCATGACGAAGTAGTGCACGGCAAGTCGAGTTTGATTGGCAAGATGCCTGGTGACGAATGGCAACGTTTCGCAAACGTGCGTGCCTTTCTCGGCTACATGTATGGTCATCCAGGCAAAAAGCTACTCTTCATGGGCCAGGAGATTGGCCAATATGAAGAGTGGTCGGAGCTAAGGCCATTGCGATGGGAACTACTCCAGTTTGGTCTCCACAAAGGCCTCCAGAATCTGGTGCGAGATCTCAATCGTCTTCTATCTAGCGAAGCGCCAATGTATGAAGTTGACTCCAGCTTTGAAGGCTTCTCCTGGATCGACTTCAACGACACAGAGAATTCCATCATTGCCTTCATTCGCTACTCAACCGCAAAGAAAGAACTACTCGTCTTTGTTTGCAATTTCACACCAGTCGTTCGCTACAACTACCACTTGGGCGCTCCAATCGGAGGCCAATGGACTGAAATCCTGAATACGGATTCGTCAGTCTATGGAGGCAGCGGAATCGTGAACACCGGAATAATCCATACCGAACCCATCGCCTCGCATTTCTTGCCGCAGCGATTCTCGCTGACCCTCCCACCTCTAGGAGTAGTTGTCCTTAAGCCAGACTCTGCCGATACCAGTCAAAAGTTCGACGAAGCCCCTCTTCGAAGGTAAACTGCGGGTCGTGTCCGAGTTCAAGCCTGGCCAAAGTAGTATCGGCCTGAGAATCGCGCACATCGCCTTCACGGGCTGGCCCGTACTCGGCTTCAAGATTCACCCCGGTGATTTTCTGTAATAGTTCCCACGTTTGATTTAACGTGTAGCGGTTCCCATTACCAGCGTTAAAAACCTTCCCACTAACGCCCTTTGCCAGGGCCGCTTTCCAAACCAACGCCGCCACATCTTCAACGTAAGTGAAATCCCGGCTTTGGCCGCCATCGCCGAAAATAGTCGGAGCCTGGTGGGTAATCAGGGACTTCATGAACAAACTGAGTACGCCGCTATAAGCACTGCCGGGATCCTGCCTGGGGCCAAAAACATTGAAGAATCTCAGTGACACGGTCTCAAGCCCAAAGCAGGAGGAGAAAACGCTCGCATAATATTCGCCCATCAGCTTCTGGGCGGCATACGGGCTCCTTGGGTTCGCCTGCATCGTTTCCACCTTGGGCAACACATCGGTATCGCCATAGGCGGAACTCGATGCCGCGTAAACAACCCGCTTCACGCCACAATCTTGCGCAGCGCGAAAGACATTGAACGATCCATTGATGTTTACATCGTGTGAAGGAATGGGTTCCTTGATACTGCGAGGCACACTAGGAATAGCCGCTAAATGGAAAACAAAGTCTGCTCCCGTAAATGCAGCGGCAACCGCATCATAATCTCTAATGTCGCCTTGGACTAGCTGCACCCTATCCCCAAGACCCTCTAGATTCCTGGCATGGCCGCTATTCAGATTGTCGAAAGCGACAACCGAATCCACCCCCTCAGCCAACAGATGGCGAATCAATGCCGAACCAATAAATCCAGCTCCACCACTAACTACTGCTTTCATACGGCCAAAGCCTCCTCGATACGTCGGTTCAGGTATTGAATGCTCTCCGCAGCAAGCACTTCTGCCCCAGGAGTGAAGTCAAAAGCTTCCATCGAAATCCATCCCTGATAATTCAGTTGATTCAGCTTGCGAAACACTGAAACAAAGTCGTAGTTGCCTGTTCCAGGATGTCGACCGTCGATCTCATTCACATGCACATGGCGAATCCACTCGAAATGCTTTTCTACAAGATCTGCGTGCGGCTCCACTTCGTCCACAGCGTTGTGCGTGTCAAACATCGTAGCGATTGCCGGGCTACCGATCGACTTCACATGCATCACCGCTTCATCCAGCGTCAGCACAACATCGGTCTGCTCTACAGGCAATGCCTCAATTAGCAGCTTGACGCCCCGTTCTTCGGCTTGAACGGCCACACTGGCCAACCCATCCACATAATTCTTCGTTGCTTCGGCAATAGTCAATCCGTCAACCGAACCCCTCTGTTTCGGGCTCCCAAACACCATTACGCCGTCAGGCCCAAGGTCTGCACACAGGTCAATCAGGTTGCGAATATGCTGCCAGCTGCTGGCCCGCAATGTTTCGTCCGGAGTGGTTACGTGCAACCCTTTGGGGCTCACCATAAGCCAGTGCAAACCCACGAAACGGAGGCCTTCCGACACTATGATGTCCCTCACTTCCCGTCTGCGCTCAATGGTCAGATCGACGGGGTCCTCCGCCAATGTGAATGGTGCAATCTCGATCCCTTGGTAGCCAAGCCGCTTCATGACTCTGCAAGACTCCGCAAAGTCCCACTTGTCAAAGGCTTCGTTGCAAATCGCATGCCGAAACGACATCTATTTTTTTCCTCGCAATCACGATCAAATTCAATCCTGCCCAAGGCAGCACAGGTTCAAGCAGTTTGGTGAACCAGACAGTCTTATCGAAAAGCTTAAGACTGAATTTGTTGATTTTTTCGTTACCAAACAAGCCACCAAAGATCCCCCATGCAATCCTGCCAACCTTATTGAGCTCTCGTGTCGATTCGATAGCAAAGCCATTTTTCTCGAGCAATGAAATCAGATTCGGCTTTGTGAATCGCTGCAAATATCCCATCCCACGGTCCAATGAGTTCATGTTTGCCCCTTGCGGGACTGAGATAATCAGACGCCCGTTGGCCGTCAGGCATTCCCCCATCAGCCTCAGGCTCTGTTCGGGATTCTTGCTGTATTCCAAATTCTTGAGAAGCAAAGCCGTATCGAATTCGCCCTTGAGGGCCGCAAATCCGCTCGGGTCGTCTGCACTCAGCTCGCGCACTTCAACATTGGGAGTTCGCAGGAACCGGTTCTGCAGTGAGTGCAGATGCAGCGGATCCTTTTCACCAGCAACATAGCGCAGGCGCTTGCCCATAAGCATCCCGCTCAGACTCCCCAACCCGGCCCCAAGTTCAATCACCCGGTCGCCCAAATTTGGTCGCACAATTGAAACCAGCCAATTGAGATATGCGGGCGTCCCTGTCAGCGTATTTAAGTAGTTTCTGCCGTAGCTCTCTTTGTAT
>CAZZGS010000026.1:0-17417 GCA_964653845.1 uncultured Bryobacter sp. | reverse complement strand
CATCGATCCGCTGCGGCCCCTCCTGCACAAGAGCCTCAACCGCCGGTTCGTAACAAAGTCCATCCCCGGCCATTAAAGTATCTTGCAAATGAAGCGAAAAATTATCATCATCGGAAAGAGCCACTGCGATGCCGCCTTGCGCGTATTCAGTAGAGGACTCCTCCAGCGTGTCTTTGGCAACAACGAGTACCGTTCCCTGCTCGGCCAAGGTGATCGCCGCCCTCAATCCCGCCACACCCGCGCCCACGACCAGAAAGTTAAAGGACATTTTTTCGTTATGATGCAACGCGTTTTCCTATTCCTATTCTCACTTGCGAGCCTGCTGGCCCAAGTTCCAGACTACTTCCCTTTGGTGCCCGGTAGCACGTGGGTTTACAGATCTATCAACGGGGCAAGCCCTCTAACCCTTCGACTCGGCGATTCAAGAGAGATCGCAGGACAAACCTACCATCGGCTCGAAGGTTACGCCAACAGCCCCGTCTTGATTCGTCAAACCTCAAACGGCAACTTCTACCAGTGGGATGAGGCGACAAAGACCGAAGCTCCTTTTTTACTGTTCGACAGTATCGAATTCCCGGGCGGATCTGGCAACTGTCAGCAGAAAGGGCGCGCAGAAGAAAAGCCCACCAATTACAAAGGCCCCGTTGGAAGCGCTGACAACGCAAAGCTAATTCGCTATTCCGGTGGCATCTGCGCTGATACGGGCCTCACCCGCGAAGTCTTCCTGCCCTACCTCGGCATGGTGCAGCGGGCCGAGACATCCTTCGCCGGCGAACGCACCCTCGACTTGGTCTATGCCCAGATCGGCGGCATCACCTACATCAGAGAAGCCAACATCGGCTTCTCGCTCTCGCTCACGCCACTGCCCAACCAGATCGCAGCAAAGATAGTTCTCACCAACGCCACAGACCGGGAACTTCTCTTGCAGTTCACCTCGGGACAAACCTATAATTTCACCATCCGGAACGATCGCAATGAGGCAGTCTACGTCTGGAGCGCCGACAAACTCTTCATCGCAGTCTTGCGCCAGCTTTCCGTGAAGGGCGAGGAAGTCTGGCAGGAAGCGCTCCCCACCAGAGGCCTAAATCCAGGCACCTATTCTGTTGAAGCTTCGCTGGTCAACAGTGATGGCAGGAAGTTCTCAGCCACCGCATCCATCACCCTGCCATAGCCTCCTTAAGGCTGATCTCCAATTGGCTCACGTGCTCCGGCGTAAGCTTCGCCCCGCCGGAGCGCAAGTAAAACACGTCCACTGCCCTCTGCCCTTCCGTATGCAGGAGGACAGTGTCAATCTCACAATTCTGCTGTGAAATTGTTCTAGCCAGATCGTAAAGCAAGCCTGGACGATCCTGCGCCTGCAACTCGAGCAGCGTCGCTGCCTTTGAAGTCTCGTTGTCAAATCGCACGACAGTATCGATCTGCATTCGGTAGCGCACCGTCGTCTTGGGCCTTCTCTTCAGCAGCCTTTCGGCAGTTTCTTTTCCCAACACCACTCGACGTGTCGATTCACGCAATTCATCCACGATAGGAGGATTCAACTCGAGACTTCGCATCGGATCGGAAAACACAAACAGATCGAGAACCTCCCCACGCGCATTCCCGAATGCTTCGGCCTTGAGGATATTCATTCCGAAACTGGCAAGAGTACCCGCGAGGTCAGCCAGAAGTCTCGGACGATCCTTGGTCACAACCGTAAGCTGCCAGTCATCCTGTCGTCTCCGAAGCTCACAAGCTACCCCAATCTGCGTCGCAGCGATCGACAAGGAAAGATGCTGCTCCCGCTCTGCGTCGTTAGTGCGGAACCAATACCGCGTCGGGAAACCCTTCACGAATTCCGCCACTTCTCCAGCCAGCGAAGCAGGATCGGCGATCCGGTCGTCTTCCAGCTCTTTGGTCAATTCACGTTCAATCGCGGTATGCGCATGCCATAGCTGAGATCGGCGCCAGGTCGTCATCGCCCCTGGAAACACAGCGCTGGAATCTGCCACTGTCAGCAGTGTCAACATCCCAAGGTACTCCTTGGTCTCCATGCGGTGAGCAGCTTGCCGCGTAACATCCCGATCAGCCAAATCCCGGGTACTGATCAGGTTCCCCAGAAATAAATGCTCCCCGATTAATCGTTGCACCACGGCCTGATCTGCCGCAGGCATCTCGATCCTTACCCCAATCTCGCCAGCCATCTCCACCGCACGGGCATCATGATCTCCACCCATGCCCTTGCCCACATCATGCAGGAGCAAAGCAAAACGCAGAAGCGCCTTCGTCTCACAATTCATCCACAAGGCACCAAACTGTTGCTGCTCAAAGCCAAGCGCCTCGAGATTCTCCAGGGCAATGATCGTATGCTCGTCTACCGTATAACGGTGGTAGAAGTCTCTGACCACCAGACAGTCCACATGCTCCCATTCCGGCAACTGAGAACTTAAAAACCCTGTCTCAGCCATCAGGCGAAGAGCCATCGCCGCGTGGGGCAATTCAAGAATCGTGCGCCACTCTTTCCAGGTCCATTGCGGGGCTGGCTTAACTCGCTTCTGCGTGTCGCGCGCAAGCTTCAACCCGTGTCGCGCCTGGAAAGTGAAGAGTCGATGGGCAGCACTTGGGTCAGTCTGAAATGCAGCAGGATGGCGCAACAGAATTTGCTCGCGAGAAACAGTAAATTCCTCATTCGACAATTTCGATCGAGTCTCAAAGAAAGTCCCCATCAGCCCCGGACGCCTGTCGAGCACTCTTTCCTTCAATTCGCGACAGGCCGCATAAATCCTGCGCGCCTGCCGGAAGTACTCGCGCATGAATGCTTCGGGTTGAGATGAGAGCGCGTCCTGCTCGGCAAATCGCAAAACATTCTGGTCCCGGCCAAGGTGCTCATGCAGTGCCCAACGGATGGCAAACAGAACTTCACTTTCGTGTGCCAGATCCGGAGTCTGGTCAATACCCAGCTTCGCAAACCACCTCACAGCATTCAGATCACGAAGGCCCCCGCACGTTTCTTTGATATCTGGCTCGAGATGTTGAATCGTGTACTGAAATCGCTCATGGCGGCGATCCGTCATCCGTGCCAGTTCGGCAGCCAAATCGGGTGGCGGCTTGCGACAAACATCGTCACAACTCTTGGCAATCGCAGGGTTCCCCACCAGCATCCGGCGATCCAGCAGGCTAATGCTGAACTCCACATTGCCTGGGCTGATTCGCTTGCAGTCCACAACGGTGTGCACACTATGACTCGCACGATAGCCAGAATCCCAAAGCCTTCGCAGAAACTCCCCAAGCTCTCCAGGTGAAAAAGTAGCGGGATCCTCAAGAATCAGAAGGTCAATATCGGAATGAGGAAACAACTCTTCGCGGCCATACCCACCAACTGCAAGTACACAACTTTTTTGACGTTGTGCCTCGGCTACTGACTCTTGCCAGGCGGCGCGAACGAATTCATCCGCCTCCTGCGTACGTGCCTTCATTTTGGCGTCAGTTACACCCATACCCAAATGTACCCAACTCACCGTTAGAATTGAAGTCAAAGCGTATGCCTAAAACAATTTCTCTTGCCCTCGCCACTTTGTTGCTGTCCACCCTTGGCCTGGTTGCCTGGCAGACTCAGCCCAAGCTGCCCCAACCCTTCCACACTCCGTCTGCCAACAATCGCCCCAGATCAGTCGAGCGGCCTGAAGGCGCAAAACTCAATTTACCGGCCGGCTTCAAAATCGAAGAATACGCAAGCGGTTTTCAGCGCCCCCGCTACATGATTCTAGGCCCCTCAAACGAAATCCTGCTAAGCGACTCGATGATCAACGGATCCGTATTTGTGTTGAAAGGCGGCAAACCCGAAGACCGCAAGGAAATTCTCAAAGGCCTCGACCGTCCCTACGGCCTCCTCCTTCTCAAGGACTATCTCTACGTCGGCGAAACAACCTCGATCAAGCGATACAAATACAACACCAAGACCCTTACGGTCGGGCCCGGCGAAGAAATCCTCAACATGAAGGAATTCAACACCGGCCACTGGACCCGCAGTCTCACCACAGATCGTAAAGGCGAAAACATCTTCGTCGGTGTAGGCTCAAAATCAAACGTCGACGCTGGCGAACCAGAAATGCGCGCAGCCATCCTCAAGATCAGCCCTGATGGCAAGTCTAAAGAGGTCTACGCATCTGGCACTCGAAACCCCATCGGCCTCCATATGATGCCCAACACAGACCAGCTCTGGGCCGCAGTGCAGGAGCGTGACGGCCTCGGTGACGATCTCGTCCCCGACTATTTCACCAGCATCAAGCAGGGTGGATTCTATGGTTGGCCCTATGCCTACATCGGTCCCAACGAAGACCCACGCCGCAAGGGCGAGAAGCCTGAGCTGGTAGCCAAGACCATCACCCCAGACCTGCCCCTCGGCGCTCACGTCGCCGTCCTCGACTTCCTCTTCTACACCGGCAAGCAGTTCCCAAAGGAATATCAAAGTGGTGCATTCATCGCCCAGCACGGTTCCTGGAATCGCTCACGCCGCGTCGGCTACAATGTCATGTTTGTGCCTTTCAAGAACGGCAAGCCCTCAGGAGCGCCCAAGGAATTCCTTCAAGGCTGGATGATGGACCCCGACAAGACCGACGTCTGGGGGCGCCCCGTAGGCTTGCTCCAGTTGCCCGACGGCAGCCTGCTTCTCACCGACGACGTAGGAAACAAGATTTGGCACGTAACTTACAAAAGCTAGTCTTGCTCTGCCTCCCCCTGCTTGGGCAACAGGAGCAGTTCTCTCACAAAGAGGCACTTGAGAAAAAGCTTGAGTGCCTCACTTGCCATGCCCAACAAAAACAATCCACCACACTAAGCGACAAACACAAGGGCAAAATCCTCAAGGATTTCAGCCACCTTCAGCACGTCAGCTTAGGCAACCTCGCCCCCGTCATCGCCGGCGCAATCGACCGCAAACAATACCTCGGCTCCCCCAACAAAATCGACCTGCTAAAGCTTCGCGCAGATCTCATCACTGATAACGCTTGCCAAGCCTGCCACCGCGGCCTTCAGACCTCAGTTGGCCCCCTCACAAAAGCAAACTTCCCTCACATGGAAGATTGTCTCGTCTGCCACAACAAAGTCGACGCCCCATTTAGCTGCACGCAGTGTCACACACCCACCATGAACTTGAAGCCTTCTAATCATGCGCCCGATTTTCTGGATCGCCATACTAACGGTAAGCCCGATTTCGACAAAACCACCTGCGCCGCTTGCCACGGCAAGCGCTTTACCTGCCTTGGGTGCCACTAATCCAATGAAAACCCTACTCTTCGTACTCGGCACCAGGCCCGAAGCCATCAAACTCAGCCCCTTGATCCTCCACTTCCGAAAATCTCCAGTAGACTTCAACGTCCATCTCTGCCTCACCGGACAACATCGTGAAATAGTCCATCAGGCGCTCTCGGTCTTTGGTCTCAAGCCCGACACCGACCTCGACCTCATGCTCCCCGGGCAGACACTCTTCCAATCCACCTCGCGCATCCTCAGCGCACTGGAAGCTGTCTTTGCGCAAGTCAAACCAGACCTCACTTTTGTCCAGGGCGACACGACAACAACTCTCTGCGGCGCCCTGGCATCGTTCTATTCAAATGTTCCTGTCGCCCATGTCGAAGCAGGCCTCCGCACGTGGGATATCGCCAAGCCCTTCCCCGAAGAAGCCAACCGCCAGATGGTCGGGCGCCTCGCACGATTGCATTTGGCAGCCACACCCTGGGCGGCCCAAAACCTCGCAAAAGAGGGCGTCTCAGAAGAAGCAATCACCATCACCGGCAACACGGGCATCGACGCACTTCTTCAAACCGCAGCCTCACTCCAACACTTCGACTGGCCCTTCCTCAACCCCGAACGAAAGATGATTCTCGTCACTGGCCATCGCCGCGAAAACTTCGGTGGCGGCTTCGATCGATTCTGCTCGGCTCTCAGACGGCTGGCGGGTCGCAATGATGTAGAGATCGTCTATCCAGTGCATCCCAACCCCAATGTTCGTGGTCCTGTAGAAGCTGCCCTCGGCAACCTCTCGAATGTCCACCTGATCGCCCCTCAAGACTATTTGCCCTTTGTTGACCTCATGCGACGCAGCTACATCATCCTCACCGACTCAGGCGGTGTTCAGGAAGAAGGCCCTTCCTTTGGCAAACCAATCCTCGTTAGCCGTGAAGTGACCGAACGGCCAGAGGCTGTCGATGCCGGCACGGTGCGCCTGGTTGGCACAGATGAAAACAAAATCGTGAACGAAGCGACAAGCCTTCTAGACGATCCGGAAGAGTACACAAAGCGATCCCGCATTCACAACCCTTATGGGGATGGCCAGGCCTGCCCGCGCATCGAAAAAGCAGTCCGGGCTTATTTCGATTCTTTGTAGAACTCAGCAACTACGCTCACCACGTAGTCCTGATCTTCTTCGCTCAGCTCCGGGTACACAGGCAGGCTCAGCGCCCGCTGCGCCACTCGCTCACTCACTGGCAAATCACCAGCCTCGTACCCCAGATCCGCAAAGCACTTCTGCAGGTGCAGTGGGAGCGGATAATAAATCTCCGAACCAACTCCTCTGCTCGTGAGATGAGCCTTCAATTCATCACGGCGCTCACCCTGAATTGTGAACTGATTGAACACATGCCGCGTCTGATACGACGCAATCGCCGGCAACTGAATCGGCAAATCCATAGCGGAAAAAAGCTTCACATACCGAGCCGCATTCTCTTGCCGCCGCAGCGTCCAGGTATCGAGATGCCCCATCTTCACCTTCAAAACTGCCGCTTGCAGTGTGTCAATGCGAGAGTTGATCCCAACCAGTTCGTGATAATACTTGTCCCGCCCACCGTGCAGACGCAGCTTCGCCAGTAGCTCGGCAAGTTCCGGGTCGTTTGTTGTCACGATGCCAGCGTCCCCGTAAGCGCCAAGGTTCTTCCCCGGATAGAAGCTAAAGCAGCCCATAGCCCCGATCGCGCCACAGCGCCGCCCCTTATACTCCGCTCCAATCGCTTGCGCCGCGTCTTCCACCACCACCGCGCCATGCTTTAGCCCTAACTCAAGCAGTGGGTCCATATCTGCGCATCCCCCGTAGAGGTGCACCGGCTGAATCGCCCCAATATCCTGGTGTCGATGGAACGCATCTTCCACCTGATTCGGGTCCATGTTGAAGGTCACAGGATCAATATCTACAAAGACGGGCTCGACGCCTATTCGAGCAAGAGACCCTGCAGTCGCAAAAAACGAATACGGTGTCGTGATTACCTTGTCGCCCGGGCCCAACTCAAGCGCCATCCAGGCCAACAGCAACGCATCGCTACCCGATGCGCAACCAATGGCGAATCTCGATTCTGTGTAGCCGGCGATCTTGCATTCCAACTCACCCACAGCCGGCCCCATGATAAAGCGTTGGGAATCAATCAGTGGAATCAGCTCAGCCAAAATTTCTTCACGGATGGGCGCGTGCTGGGCGGCCAAATCCAGTAGCGGGACGTGCCGCAATTGAGTACTCATGCTTCTTCTTCGATCATAGCGTCCGCTAAGATCGAACTAGTGGAACAAATCGGGTTGGAGTGGCAGCCTTGGCAGCCGGAAAAATTCAGCGTCAAGCAGATCACAGCCAAGCTCAAGCGCACCTTGCGCGAAGGCTTCTCGAATCTCTACGTCACAGGTGAAGTCTCGGCCCTCAAGGCCGCAACCAGCGGGCACCTTTACTTCAACCTCAAAGAAGAGGACGCCATCCTCTCCTGCGTCATGTACCGCCAGAGTGCACGTCTTCTAAAGTTCCAACTCCGCGACGGCCTGATGCTCCAGGCGCGCGGCTCGATCGATCTCTATGAACCGCGCGGCGCATACCAGTTTCTTGTCGAATCCGCCGAGCCCATTGGCGTCGGGGCTCTGCAAAAAGCCTTCGAAGACCTCAAGAAGAAGCTTGCCGCCGAAGGCCTCTTCGAAGCAGAGCGAAAGCGTCCACTCCCCAAATACCCGCGCCGCATCGGAATCGTAACCTCACCCACCGGTGCCGTCATTCAGGACATGTTAAACATCTTCGAGCGCCGCAGCCGAGGCCTCGAGATCCGCATTTATCCAGCACTCGTTCAAGGCAATAGCAGCGTAGAACAAATCTGCGCAGGCCTAAAATATTTCAGTGAAAGCGGCTGGCCTGACATTGTCATCGTAGCCCGCGGCGGCGGCTCGCTCGAAGACCTCTGGAGCTTCAACGATGAAGCCGTCGCTAGAGCGATCGTCGCCTCGACAGTCCCCGTGGTCTCGGCAGTCGGTCACGAAACCGACTTCACGATAGCCGACTTTGTAGCCGACCTTCGCGCACCCACGCCATCAGCGGCAGCCGAAATCATTGCACCTGACCTAAATGCACTGCTCGAAAGTCTCGACAGCCTTGACCGGGCTATGAGCAGAAGCATCCGTCACGCCATCAGCATTCGTCGTGAGAGCGTATTCCGCAATGGAGTGGATCGCGCACAAGCTCTGATCCAGCGCCGCCTCAATCGCATCGCCCAGCAGATTGACGAAGCCGACGCACGAATGGATGCCTTGCTCAAGATCCGGGTTTGGCGCTTAAAGCTGCAGTATCAGCAGTCGACAATTGAGCTCTTCGCCCTCGACCGCCGCCTAATTTTCATGCAGCGCAGGGATGCCATCACCCGCATGCAAACCGCCATGCGCGAGCGCATCCAAGTACTCCTCAATCAGTACGCGCTGCGTCAAAAATCATTAGCCGGGCAACTCCAACAGCTCAACCCCACCAGCATCCTCGAGCGCGGCTTCGCTATCGTGTTTACAAGCTCGGGCAATATTCTTTGCGATCCACACGACGCCAAAACAGGCGACTCGCTAACTCTCCGCCTCGCAAAAGGCACGCTGCCAGCCACCGTCGGAGGCCTGCCTCAGCCGCCTCGCAAAAAGGCTAAGACCCGGTCGTGAAAACGACGGAAGCTCGGATTGGCACAAGCCATGTTCAGGTCCATGAGCCCAGAAAAGGCTGGCTGGTCAACAGTCTCACCATAAGTTCTTCGTTGCCCCATCCTTCTGCTTAACCATTCTTTGGCACCGCGAATTGAGTGATGATTTCCTGGAACACTCAAGTCATTTGGAAGTCCTCGCTTCCCTGCAAGCGATGGTGCGGCAGCGATAAACCAGGATTCATACTCACATTTCGCCACAACCACCAGAACCTCGACCTTGGCAATTTCGGCGACGATAGCCAGGATGTTGTTCGCCACCTCGACGGGGCATTCATCATCGGCATCTCGAAGGAGCAGAACCAAATGCCGATCTTCCCGGTCAGCAATGGCTATCTCCAGATACTTCGAAAGCTTATTTGAGTCGAAGAAGGCATCTGCAGGGATACGGATTGGGCTTTGAATATCGAGATAGTCACTAAACTCAGCTACGACCTGCAAACGCCTCAACAGAACAGGAAGAGCCTTTACTTCCCCATGCCCTTCGACAATAGTTGCGATGCTTGCCGCCACCAGCTAAAACCTAAGCTTCAGTTGAAGCTTTGCGTCGGAAGGAATCGCCCGAAGATCAGGCCGCAAATGATTTTGGCGTAGCAGATCCCCAGCGGTGCTCATCTGCTTCTTAAGCAGATTCTTTTTCCCTTCGGTCAATTTTCCGATTTTCGTCTCATCCTCATCTTGAATTACTGCCAGAATAGATTCCGGGTCGATATCTTTCCGATCCAACAACTCGGGGCTATGGCTCGTAACTAAAATTTGGCGGTCCATGGATGCTTCTCGCAGCGCATCAAGCAGCACACCCGCCGCCCCAGGATGCAAGGCCATCTCAGGCTCTTCAATAGCAACTAGAGACAAGAGATCTTTGCGGCCAGTTACTTGAAAAAGCGCAGTTAATACGCCAAGCGCCCGTAGAGTTCCGTCTGACATACTCAAGGCCCAAAATTTCTTGGAGACTTTAGACGAGTTTACCTTTTGTAGAAAGTTGAGGCTCTCCATTGGCCCCATTGCCTCGCGCTCAACCTTAACAATTCCCGGAACAATGTGCGACAGATATTCAATTAAGCGCTGCTTTTGCGCCGGGTCAATGCGCCCGAGATGATGGATCACTGAAGCAAGATTGGAGCCGTCTCTAGTGAGTAGCTCACCGGAGTCTGGCGACTGAGCAGCCTTGATGCTGTCGGGATTCAAATTGTAAAATCCCATTGTCTCGAGCGCAAAGTAAAGGGTCCTGAAGCCCGGGAAACCCGAGACGTTGGTTAGGTAAAGTCGATCAGCTGGGACTGGCGGAAGATTTGGAATACTTGCGTCAAGCAGTTTGCCCTTATTCACAATGAAGTGACCTTGCTGTTTTCCCTTTAAATCTTCCCAATTGCACTGCTCAGCTTGGATTGAGAATCCGCCACCCGATCTTGCACCAATTTCAAAATGGTACTTAAAAGCGAAACGCGCGTTAACTTCGATTTCCAAACGGATATGAAAGTGATTTGGCCGTCCTGAGCTTCTACGGCGGACATTGTCAATGCCTCCTCGCTCACGAATCGACTGCTCAACAGAACTTCGGAGCGAGTCCTTCACAAACCGGATCGCATCCAAAAAATTGCTTTTGCCGCTACCGTTGGGACCGACGAGAAAAGTTAACGGCGAAAGGTCCACATCGCACGCATGGATGCTCTTGTAATCCTTGATTACGACATTGCGAAGAAATACGTTCAGGTCAGATTCACTCAACGTTTCAATCCCTATTCCAGCCGGTAGTTCGGCGCTTCCTTGGTGATGATCACGTCATGGACGTGGCTCTCGCGCAACCCGGCCGGGCTCACCCGCAAGAACTTTGACTTATCCTGCAGTTCGCGAATATTCGCCGCCCCGCAATAGCCCATGCCAGCCCTCAAGCCTCCAACCAACTGGAACACCAACTCACCGAGCGGCCCCTTACTCGCCACGCGGCCTTCGATGCCTTCTGGCACCAGCTTGCCCGCGCCTTCCTGTCCATAACGCTCGCTGGAACCCTGCGCCATCGCACCCTGCGATCCCATCCCGCGATAAGTCTTGAACGTACGGCCCTGAAACAGAATCGTCTCACCCGGGCTCTCATCCGTCCCGGCAAACAGACTACCAATCATCACGCAATCCGCACCAGCGGCAATCGCCTTCGTCACATCACCAGAGAACTTGATGCCACCATCGCTAATCAAAGGCACGCCCGCCGGCCGCGTCGCCTTGGCACACTCCGCAATCGCCGTAATTTGCGGCACACCGGCACCACTCACCACACGCGTCGTGCAAATCGATCCCGGCCCAATCCCCACCTTGATTCCATCGGCTCCAAGCTCGATCAAGTCGCGGGCACCTTCATAAGTAGCCACATTGCCAACAACCACCTGAATATGCGGCAGAGCTTCCTTGATCCGCTTGAGCGCAGCCATCACACCCTCAGAGTGTCCATGAGCGCTGTCAATCACCAGCACGTCCACTTTGGCGTCTACAAGCGCCTTGGCGCGATCAAAATAATCCTTACCCGCCCCAACCGCGCCAGCAACTCGCAAGCGCCCCTTGTCATCCTTGGCGCTATGCGGGTACTTGATCTTCTTCTGAATGTCTTTAACCGTGATCAGGCCCTTCAGAGTGTATTCATCATCCACCACCAGCAACTTCTCCACGCGATGCTTATGAAGGATCAACTCAGCATCCTCAAGCGTGGTGCCAACTGGCACCGTGATGAGGTTGTCCTTTGTCATCAGGTCCTTGATCGGCAAATCGTAGCGAGTCTCAAAGCGCAAATCACGATTGGTCAGGATGCCAACCAGCTTGCCGTGTTTAGTCACAGGCACGCCGCTGATCCGGTATCGTCGCATCAAATCCAGTGCATCCTGAATCCGCTGGTCCGGGTCGATAGTGACGGGGTCGACAATCATCCCGCTTTCACTACGCTTCACTTTGTCTACTTCTTCGGCTTGTCGCTCGATCGAGAGATTCTTGTGAATCACTCCCATCCCACCCTGTTGTGCCAGCGCGATTGCCAGGTGGCTCTCCGTGACGGTATCCATCGCTGAACTCACCAGCGGGATGTTGATATTCATCGTGCGCGTGAAGTTCGATTTGGTTTCAACTTGCGCGGGCAAAACGGAGCTTCGCGCGGGTACGAGGAGGACGTCGTCGAATGTCAGGCCTTCGGCTATGAACTCTGGAATCATTTTGCTTCATAGTACGACAATCCCGGCGATGGGCCAAGCCTAATAAAATAGGCCACAAAATGCTAAAATAGCAAGTCGGACACCTATGATTTCTGCAACACAAATTCGCACCGGCATGGTCATCAAGTTCAACAACGACCTTTATTCGGTTTTCACGATGACCCACCGGACGCCGGGCAACCTGCGCGGTTTCGTTCAAGTTAAGATGCGCAACCTCCGCAGCGGCTCCATGAACGAGCATCGCTTTGCCTCAGAAGACAAAGTCGAAAAGGCCATGATGGACGAACAGAAGATGGAGTTCATGTACAAAGACGCCGAATACTTCTACTTCATGAACACCGAGAACTACGAACAGGTTCAGCTCTCAGCCGACTTCGTTGGTGATTCCGCCAACTACATGATCGACAATCTCCCTGTCACGGTAACCTTCTACGAGGGCAAACCCATCAGCGTAGAACCGCCCCCAACGGTAGACCTTAAGATCGTAGAAACCGAACCCGGCCTCAAGGGTGCCAGTGTTTCAAACGTCGGCAAGCTCGCCACTCTCGAAACTGGCCTCGTTGTCTCCGTGCCCCAGTTCATCGAACAGGGCGAGAGAATCCGAGTCAACACCGCTGAAGCCACCTACATGGAACGCGCATAACGTTCAAGCATAGCGGCTAGCGTTTCGTCGTCTTCGGGAAAGACGGTTCGCAAGTCGATCAACAATTGATCTTTTTCTATTCGCGCCACAACCGCTGGGTTGCTGGCGCGAAGTTGTTTCTCAAGGCGTCTCACAGGCCCTGAAATCGCAATCAGCCAGGTCGGAATACTCTGATCTGGAGTCGACCCGCCCCCGAGCACACTCTCCCCCTCAATCACATTCGCGCCAGTAATTCTGGGCGCCATGGCACGGGCCCTGGCTTCGATCTTTGCCAGCGGCAACATCAACATCCGCAATCCCGGCAAGCTCAGGTAATCACCGACAACCAGTGCCCTCAACGAGTCCGACAAGGCCTGCACCGCAAGCTTGTCCAGCCGTAATGCCCGATACATCGGATGCCTGCGAATCCGCCCTACAAGCTCTGCATCCCCGGCAATAATGCCAGCCTGTGGTCCCCCAAGCAATTTGTCGCAAGAGAAAGAAACAAGGTTGACGCCCGCTGCAAGGCTATCCTTCACCAGCGGCTCATCCACGCCGTGCGGCTTCAGATCCATCAGACAACCACTACCCAGATCTTCATAGAAGGGCAGCGACTTCTCTTGAGCAAGACCAGCCAACTCCTTCAGCGTCGGCTTGCCTACGAAGCCCGTTTGGTGAAAATTGCTCGGGTGAACCCGCATCAACATCTTCGTCGATGCAGAAATCGCGCGCGCGTAATCCTCTAAATGAGTGCGATTCGTCGCACCCACTTCCTTCAGTCGAGCCCCACTCTGCTCCATGATGTCGGGGATCCGGAATCCGTCGCCAATCTCTACCAGCTCACTACGGCTCACCACCACCTCGCCGCCCTCGGCCAAAGCCTTGAGCACCAGATAGGTCGCAGCCGCATTGTTGTTGACAGCGATCGCAGCCACACCCAGCAGTTCCGTCAAAAGCAGAACATAGTGTTCATCCCGCTTCCCACGTTTGCCCGTCGCCAGGTCATATTCAAGGTTTGAATATCCTGCTACTGGCTCAAAGGCCCGCAACGGCGCACGTCCCAGATTGGTGTGCAACACGACGCCAGTCGCATTGATTACTCGACGCAGTGAAGGAGTACTCAGACGAACGACACGCCTCCCGATCTCGGCTTCAATCTCCTCAATCGGCAATTCCATCTCGCGCACTGCCTGCAGCACTTCGCGAGCAACCGACAAAAGTCGCTCGCGAGCTATGTGCGGATACTTCGGCACAACACTTCGCAGCAGCAAATCAACCGATGGAATTGCCGCCCTGTCCACTACTTGCCCACCATTGGGAAGAGCTTGCGCAGCGTCTCCTCGCTCGGCTGCGATCCATACTCACTCACTTCAAACGCTTCCGCGTATTGAATCGCCGCTCCGCGGTCCTTGCCGTACCACTTCTCAAGGGCAGCGCGCACAGCAGGAGTAATCGACCGCGACATCCGCTTGCGCAGCCAGTCCTTACGCTCCGCAGCACCGGCAGGCACCTGATCGAGGTACCCATCGATCCAGGGCAGCCATTCGTAAAACTGGCTCACATGAGAATCGAGCGCATCTACCTTCTTCTCGAAGACATCGGTGATGTCGATGGCGATATCGGGACGAAATGGAGTGGGAGTCTTGAAGCGATCCTGGAAGTGCACAAAGACGGGATTCTTCTTAAGCGGAGGCGTATCGGAGGCCACATTCGGCACCATCACCATATACGCGGCATCCTGCAACAACACACCGGTATTACGGTGATCCGGGTGATAGTCATTCGTGCGAGGTGAAATTACGACATCAGCCTGCCACTGCCGAATCCGTCGAATAATCTGTAGCCGCACATCGAGAGTGGGCAACAATTCGCCGTCATGGTTATCGAGCACTTCGTACTCGATCCCAAGTCTGCGCCCAGACTCCATCGCCTCGGCTCGTCGACGCTTCGCCAGCGCCCCGCCACCAGTAGACTGATGCCCTGCATCACCATTGGTCACCGACACAAATTTGACTTTGTGCCCCATCGCGGCGAGCTTCGCTGCAAGCCCGCTAGCCCCAATGTCGCAATCGTCAGGGTGGGCTCCAAACGCAATCACACGAAGCTGGGCGGGCAAAGTCAGCCCTGCAAGTAGAAGTAAAGCAATCAAGCGCATAGAAGACTATTCTATGTGGCCTTTGGATTCAGCGGCGCTCGCCGTCTCTTGTAGTTCTCTCAATTTGAATCCTGTAACCGAAAGCGCTATAAGCCCTGCAATCAATAATGGCAGCGTCACAATGCCCCAAATAATCAGGCTGAATCGCTTCGCCACATTCTCGTCAATCCCAAAAAATACAAGCGCCAGCACAATCAAACCCTGATAAACACCCAGGTTCCCCGGCGCACCCGGAATCACCGTACCCAAACGAACAATCACGTTAATCACTGCCGCATCCCAAAGCGAAAAACCCGTCAGGCCATAAGCCTTCAAAACACAATAGATCGGAATCGTCATCGAAAGCAGATGCGGCAAACTCGCTATCCAGGATTGGAAAAAGCTTCGCGATCCGCCCATGGCCTGCAAATCTTCAATAAAGACCTTCGCCTTGTCGCCCCACTTCCAGTGGGCAGCCAACTCCTTGGCTTTCTTCTGGAAGGCAATAATGAAACCAAGTGCTGCCGCGAGCAACCCCACCACCAGAATCAATGCAAACCCTCCATCACGAACCCTGCGCGGTAAATCTACAAACTGCACAACGATGCTGAGCGTAAGCACCAACCATATGCCGTCAAAGATCCGTTCAATCGCGATACTCGACAGCACCACGCTAAACGGCAAATGCCCCCACCGCGACTGCAAATAGCAGCGAATAATCTCTCCACTGCGAAAGGGAAGCACTTCATTGGCATAAAGCCCGACATAGATCGCACGCACGCTTCGCATCATCGGGATATCGGAAATCGGTCGCAGCAGGATGCTCCAGCGCCAGCCTTGCAAGACGTAAACCAGAATGTCGCTGATCGCAGCCAAAGCCACCCAGCCCCAGTGCATCTGTTTGATCTCTTCCCAGATCTCGGCCAGCTTCACATCCTGCAACACCCAAATCAGGATGCCGAGCGAGGCAAGGTTAGTCACTACAAGCAGGAGAATCCCCTGCCAGCCAAGCCTCTGGCTCATAGATGGAACGCTCTTCTTCTGTACGTCTATTGGTTCCAATCCCCCATCATACCGATGAAGTCCGTTTCGATTGGATTTCAGAAATTGCCATGAAGATCAGAAGGTCGTAAGCAACATGAAAAAGCAGCAGATGGCGATAGGTCTCACACGCATCCGCAAGTGACGCCACAGCAAATTCATAGCCTCCAATGGCCAGCACTGCCCACAGCAATGGCCTGTTTCCCACCACCCAGACAGCCAATGGAACGAGAAGGAAGAGGTGCCAGGGCACAACACGAAAAAGCCAGCTCTTGGCCCCGCTGTACCAGCCAAAACTTGTCGAGAGCGTGCAGTAGGGCTTGCCGGCAGACCGCTCATAGTTGCCCAGATTGACCGCCCGAATCTGCGTCGCCTCAGTCGCCAAATCAGACCACAACACCTTCACGGCCACCAGCGGATGGCTCGCGTAATAAGCCAACACGTTGCCGTAACCACCCTGCGGATAAAAGCTCTTCAGCCACTCGTTGTTCTGCGCCGGGCTCTCCGCCATGAACGCATGTGTACCCAGCAGGCGATGATCCTCGGGCCTGATCTTTAGTGCATCGAGTGCCGCACGATCCATCGGCCCTAGTTTGAAGAAGGCAAGGTTGTAGTAAGCAGTCGCCTTGTATTCGTCCTTGGTTTGGCTCAACATGTAACCGCCGCCAACCAGCAGCACAAGGGCGGCAGGCAAAAACCTCCGCTTGCGCTCCAGCAGCAAGATCAACGCAAGCAGGATCGCCAGCGGTGCGTGAGGTGCCTTGGCCAGCGCAAAACCAAACCCCGCCACCGCCAACACCCACGGGCGCTCAGACCACCAGGCCGCGAAAAACAGCAACAGGAAAACAATACTCGCCGCATCAAAGTAGAAACTCTGGAAGTAGGTCACATAGGCAGCGTCTGTTAGCGCGACTACAGCAAACACATTCGCAGCAATTCGCTTCTGAATCAGCAACCAGGCCGCACCCGCAAAAATCAGCACATGGATCAACCCCAGCCACCGAATGTCAAATGGCCTTGCTTGGTTCAAATACAGCGCCCCTTGTGCCAGCCAAACCTCGACGCCCCAATAGGGGCTCACCCAAAGCGAACTAGCGTCACTCCGCCACAGCCGGTGAAAGAAGTGAAAAGTTGGCTGAGGCCCAGGATCAGCCGCCGTCAAAGCAAAGCGTCCCGTAACTTTTGCAAAGTCTCCATTGTCAGCCAGACCCACATAAGGTGGCACCCAAAGCTGCCAGGCCAAGGGGATCAGGAAGAGACAAAGCCAGAGGATTTTCGTACGCAGCGCCACAGTTGTTCTAATTTCAAAGAGTGACACAACCGAGGGTGATCCTGTTAATCGGCATTCCAGGCTCTGGAAAATCTACCTGGGCCAAGGCTCAAGGCTGCACAATTTTGAGCTCGGACGAGATGCGCCTCGTCCTCAGCGGAGACGAGACCAACCAGAACATTCACGGCAAAGTCTTCGGCGCGAT
>CAZZGS010000025.1:0-17737 GCA_964653845.1 uncultured Bryobacter sp. | reverse complement strand
AACACATCAAACTCAAACTTCCGAACCCCCATCGAGAGCTGCTCTTCAAGAGAAGGGTGCGAATAATCGAGAGACTGCGCCAGCTTCGGATTCACCTTCGCAAGATACGCCATCTCACTCTTCCCCAAGCCAGCGTGATAGCTGTTATGACTCCCCAAAATCTGCACATCGGTCATCAGTTGACCCAAACTCAAACCCACAAAAACCAATCCGCTAAAAAGAGAAAACTTCACCCCTCCAGCCTACCCGCAAAAGCATTGCAATCTAGTGAACGGGCAGCACAACCGAGTCATCCGCAATCTCGATCGCATTCAGCAGCGCATTGTTCACCCGGGGCTCAAAGTCAAAAATCAGCTTCGAATCCAGGTTCGGTTCCAGCCCATGATAAGTCTCCACAATAACCCGGTCCTTCGGATTCCGTTTGAAGATATCAAGGCCTTGAATTAATGGCTTGAAATTACAGAAAACATCAAACACACGGCTCCCGGAACCACCAAGGCCCGGCCGGTCCGGCCCCCACCAATACTCCACAAAAAACAATCGCGCCTGATACTTTCCAGGAGGCACCGGGATCGAATAGGAGAACTTTCCATAGCGCTCCCCACGCAACAAATCAGGATCTTTTACGGCTCCACCCGTGGGTCGGGTAATCTGCATTCCACCGCGATAATAGTGGTCCGCTTCCCACGTTTCACTATGCAGATCGCGATAAGGATGCGGCCGGCAAACGATTCGTATCGGCCGAATCTTCCCTTCAGTTCCAGGTCGAATCTGGATTGCATTCACAAACGCTTTCCCCACCGGGCTAGACTCAAACCGCAAATGCAGCTTCCCGTCTTTGGCTGGCCTCACATCCTTAAACATTCTGGCCGTCGCCGTATTCGGATCGTGTGCATCGCCCAATACATCGAAGTTTGTCAGTTCTGCCCGGCCATTGATATGCAAATGGAACTGCCTGGTAGACTCCCCGCCACCAAACACATTCCCCTCTCCATAAGCAGTCTCGGCAAACAAAAACGTAACTTCGTAAACACCAGGATTTAGAGGAATATCATAAGTGAAATCCCCCTCGCGCTTATTGGCAAACAAGTTTGTATCAAATCCCCGGGCACGAATCTCAGACTCGATGGACTCCGCTTTGCCCCCCGTAAAGAAGTCGTCTCCCTGCCAAACCACTCCGTAACGGTCGGGATACCTACCCTTTGGCCTGCCTGCAAGAATTCGGTATTCCATCCCATTGCGTGTCCCCGCTTGCATCCGCACTTCACCCGCGCTAATCAATTCAGCGCTAGGATTCGAACTGGTCCGCGCAACTTCGTCCACACCAGCGGCAGGCGTTTTGTTAACGCTCCACCAAAGAACACCCGCAACCATCGATATTACAATCATAATTGCAACCAGCATCGAGTTAAACCCCGCTTGCCGCTTCTTCACGCGAATCCAGACCGAATCCGCCACTACCGCTTTCTCCACCGAAACCAGCGCACCCACATCCGCCCCGACCGCAATAAATTCCGGCACATACGACTTATCCGGTAACGTAATCCGGATTGGGTCACCAACTCCGCGTCCCGCATAGTACTCTTTCAATCGGCGACGCAATCGATGCATCTCCACTCTCACAATCGAGTCCCGCTTCGGATCAAAGTCCTCGCGACGGTCCAACGCCTCTGTTGCGATGGAATATTCCTTAACTAAATTCCCTTTCCCCAAAAAATACTGGTGGCAAAGGTAATTTAGAATTTTCTCAAGATTGGGGCTCCGATGAAATTCACCTGAAGCGATCAGCCGATCAAGAGACTGGCGCTCATTGGCAAAGCCAGCGAGCCCAAGCGCCGTTTCTCGTTTCGAATTTGGATCACTCGGCGGCAGGGCCGAGTGCGGTGAGAGTCCCATGATTTCCTCGTGGATCTTATCACGACTCTAATGCAGCGTAAAGGGGTACGTTAACATCACGTTAACGCACCAAAGCCAGGTTAACGATTCAGACAGGCGAATCGAATCAAGTACTTGGCTCCCCAATCACGTGGTATTTGCCCATTTCCAGCCCACTCAGCCGCTGCACCTTGCCCGATGGCTTCGGCCACTGTATCTCCACCCACTCCAGCTTTCCACTCGCTCCAAGCCCCAAAACCTCTCTCGGGTCATGGCTCGAAAGATAACTCCCACCGCTATTCTTAAGCCGCGTATACCGCGTGCCACCCACCATCCAACTGATCTTCGCCCCAATGCCCTCGCGATTGCAGGTCTTCCCTTCCAGCTTCAAACCAACCCAGCGATTGCCAACCGCCGCATTATTCTTGAGCAAAATTGGTGCCTCCCCGTTGTTAGCCACCAGCACATCCAGCCGCCCATCATTGTTGAAATCCCCAACCGCAAGTCCACGAGAAGGATACGATTTCTTGAAAACCGGTCCCGCAGTACTGCTAATGTTTTTCAGCACCCCAGCCGTATTCTGAAACAACAATAACGGCTCCTTATATTTCACCTGCTGCGAGTACTGCTCAATCATGTCGTCCGGATGACCATTGGACAAAATCGCATCCACCCATCCATCGTTATTGAAATCAAAAAACTTCAAACCCCAACCCGACAACAGCCGTGTCGATTGCGCAACAGAATGCTTGTGCGCCGTATCCACAAAGCTCTCGGCCTTATTGTTCTGATAAAGCGAAAACATCTCCTGGTCCACATTGGCGACAAACAAATCCTGCCATCCGTCATTGTTCACATCAAAGGCATCCACACCCATCCCAGACCGTGGCTGCCCGCTCCCGCTAAATGCAACCTCGGCCGACAAACCAACTTCTTCCCACTTGCCCTTCCCACGATTCATGAATAGAAAATTCTGCACTGTATCGTTAGCCACAAACAGGTCCATGTTACCGTCGTTGTTCACATCGGTCGCCACAACACCCAGCGACTTCCCCAGGCTCGTTTCAATATCGGTCCCCTTGCTCACCAGCTTGAAGGTCCCATCCCCGTTGTTGTGAAACAGAAAGCTGCTCGTCGGCTTAAACACACGAGGCACGCAATAATACTTGTGCCCGAGAGTATTGTCTCCACACGAAAACCGGTCCTTCGCACTGTACTGTACGAAGCTGCACAAGAACAAATCAAGTCGCCCGTCATTGTCGTAATCAAACCAGACTGCCGAAGTCGTCCATCCATTCATCAACTCCGGAATCGCCAGCCCGGACTTCTCGGTGATGTCTGTAAACGTCCCATTGCCATTGTTCTTCAGCAACGTCGGCGCTCCATAAGCCGTAATCAGAATCTCCGGAAAACCATCGTTATCGAAATCGGCGCAAGCAACCCCCTGCCCAAACGAATTCGACACCGGAATCCCGGCCTGCTTGGTCACATCGGTAAACGTGCCATCCCGGTTGTTCTTGTACAGCGCATGGGACAGCGGCTGTGCGGGCTTGAAGAAGTTCGACGGCCCCGTGTTCACCAGAAAGATATCCATCCAGCCGTCGTTGTCGTAGTCAAGAAACGCGCAGCCGGGAGGCATCGTCTCAGGCAGATAACGTGCCGCCGACATCGCATTGGTATGCACCCATTTGATACCGCTTACAGATGCCGGAATCTCTTCAAACAAAGGCACATCCGCAGCCTTCACCGCAGCCGCGCCGAGCAGTGCAAACAGGTTTCGTCGAGTGATGCTCATGCTACTCCATCGTAACGAAAATGCTCTGCTGCACTGCCTGTTGGCCCTGCAACGCACGCACCTTCACTTCATAAAGTCCCGGCTGAAACGATGCCAGCGGGATCGTCGCAATATAGGGAATCCGTCCATCGGGCTGCACAGCCGGCAACTCCACCTTCCCTCCACCCACTAGCTTGTCCTCAAGAAAGAACTCAACTATGGCATCCGTCTTTTCGCCCCCAGCCAGGGGATACAAAGTAAAGAAGAAACTCAATGCATTCTTCCCGCCCACCGGCACACGGTCAACCAGAGTCGGCACCGCCCGCTTCGTACCCATGACAAATGGATCCTCGCCCTGCGCATCTTCCAGCCGCCTCACCAGCGTGATCGAACTCAAGCCCAGCTTCGTCGCATCCGGCACAGGAATGACCAGCGCCGTTTTCCGCGCCGCAACCTTGGTCGCCTCAAGATCGGCCGCAGACGATTCAATCGTGTATCTCCCAGGCCTCAGGCTCAACTGCCGCGTAAAGAACACGCTGCCAGACCGAAACCCCTCCAGCTTTTCCTTCGGCAGGTTCACCGGCAAGTCATTGCTGATCTTGCCCACCACTTGCCCCTCAGCATCCTTAACAAGAGCAAGAAACGAAACATGCGCACGATAAGAAGGCTCCGGGTCCAGTGCCCTAAAGGTCATATCTTTCATCGGCATCTCAAAGATAATCGTGCTCTCAAAGGATTCCGCCGTTGGCCGTCCACGCCAAACCGAGGCCCGGAATTCAAGCCCCTTCGGCAAAGGCGCACTACTCAAAGCCTTTAGCAGCGGTACCTCAAACGGCAACACATTCGCACCCTTCAGCGTCGGCAACGCAAAGTACCCATTGCGAGATTGAATCGTCACATCGCTCCGGTTCAGCTTGGTCGTGATCGTACGAAAGCTTCCATCGAGACTGGTATTTTGCGAGCGATAAATGATCTCGTAATAAGATCCGAGGTCCTCGACAAGCCGCTGAATCGGCTTGCGAAAATCATTCATGTTCGCAATCAAAACACCACCCGTACCCTCGGCCAACTCCGCCAGATTCACCTGCGGATTGGCACGAATCGAATCCATCGCCCGGTCAAACTGATTCGCCTCAACCCGCGTCACGGCCGATGCCGATTCCGTGCTCTTATACTGACGCTGACTCACCGCAAGACTCGCATTCAGCGCAGCCGCGGCGGCAGCACTATCTTCGGCGGTTGAAAGCCCGCGAGCGTCAATCGCATAAACACTCACATTGGCCCGATTCGCGCTCGAGATCATGCTCCGAAAATTCCCGAGCACGCTCGTCGGCACCTGCAAGCCTTCAGAGAAGAACAACACCGTCTTGCGTCCGGGCAAGCGTGTCTGTTCCTTCACAACGCCCCATAGCGCATAGATAGAAGACCGCCCCTGCTGCTCCTGCAAACTCGTCTCGGCAAACTCGAGCATGTCCGCCACCATCCGGTTCATCGACTCCTGCGCCATCCCGCCGCCATCGACACTCGTATTCCCGGGCCCACCTGCAGCCGCCGCAGCGGCTCCTTCAGAACCCTGCGATGAATTGATCGCTGCCTTCAGCGAAGAGTTCACATCGGCGTAGTTCGTCATCGCACTGCCACCAGCCACGCGTTCAATCGCCGCCTTCAATTTCGCCCGGTCATTGGTAAATGGCTGAATCACCTTCAGGTGCAGATCGCTCGCAAACACGGCGATATAGACATCGGTCGACAACTCGGCCTTGAGCAAATCGTTAGCCGCCTGTCGCGCCAGTCGCCGGCTATCAATGCCTAGCCGGTCGAACACAAGTGACATCAGCTTCACGGGCCGGGTAGCGTCAGCCGGCCCATTCCCGCCACCAGCCTTCGCCTCAGCCCCTCCGCTCAGGCTTCCCTTGATCTCCCGAATCGAAGTTACCGTCTGCGGAACTCCGTCTTCAAGAATCGTGAAGTCACCGGAACCAAGCCCACTGACAAGCTTGCCCTTCTTATCGCGCACCACTACATCGACGATTACTTCATTCGTCGTCGTTCGAATCACATCCTGCTGTGCCAGCAGTGTCGCGCAAATAAAAAAGAGTGCCCTCATGTCAGGACCCAATCGTCAGAAATGCAGATTCGGTAACCGCAACACTCCCCTGCTGAATTACAATTTTCACTTCATAGTTGCCAGGTGGCATCGCATCGAGCGAAGAGCTCAACACATAGGGGATCCGCCCTTGCGTATCCGCCGCTGGCAACTGCAACTTCGCGCTCCCGGCCACTTCGCCATCCTTCAGATACTGAACAATCGCCTGCGGTGCAGCCGCCGAAGCATCCGGATAAACGATAAAGAACAACGCCATCTGCGCACCCTTCACCGCCATCAGCGAAGTATTGAGCGTAGGCGATATCCGCCCGCCCTGAAACTGAAACGGCTCCTCCGGGCTTAGGTCCTTCACCCCAGGTTGATAGTTGCGAACCACCGTCACGCTGCTGATCGCCAGCGGTGTACTCGCACCCACTGCAACAAACGAGGACTTCCGCGCTCCAATCTTTTTCGACAACTGATCGATCACCGCTGTCTCCACCACATAGCGGCCGGGAGGCACTGAGAACCTTTCGCGGAAATTGAAGTTCGATGTCTTGAGTGCCTCAAGCTGCTCCAGCTTTCCCTTCAGTGGAAGGTCGCGAGTGAACTTCTCAATCACATTGCCTTGCGGGTCCCTCACTTGTGTCACCAAGCTGATGCGCGCCGCATAAATCCCCTTCGCCGCATCTTGCGCAAAAGCAAGAGACGCAAACGGCACCTCCACTGCAACCATACCCTGCACAATTTCCTTGCTGGATTTCAGCTTCCAGGTACCAGACCGGAAATCGACATCGCGCACGAGCGGAGCGGCATTCAGCGCCTTCATCAGCGGCAACTCGTAAGGCAGAAGATTCTCCTGTCCCGCAGGCATTGCGAGATACCCATCGCGTCCGCGAACCCGGTAGTCCCCTGCCTTGAGCTTTAGCGCCGTCTTGCGAAATGCCCCGTTGTAGTCGTCAATCTTAGGGTCGTAATTCAACTCGTAATAGGTTTGAGAATCCGTAATCAGCTCCCGCAACTGCTTCTTCGGGTCATTCGATTCCACAGCCATGACTCCACCCGTCACTTCGGCAATGATCAACAGCTTGCTTTGGACATTGTTGCGAAGCCCTTCCACTACAGCGTCAATCCGGTTGGTGTTGTCGCCCCTCTCGCGATTCTCAGTCCCATCAGCCAGTACGGCACCGTTGTCAGTTGTGGCCGCAACTACCCCAGCCCCCTGCGCCACAGTCGTGATCCCTCGGCAGTCAAAAGGATAAATTGAAACCCCGGCATCGTTGGCCCTTGCCAGCATTGCCTCAAACGGCACATCCAGATTCGTTGACAGCGTAATCCCCGCATTCAGATACGCCAGCGCCTTCCGCCCTGGGAAGCTCTTCATACCCATCGACATCGTGTTCAAAAACGCAATCGTCCGCCGCGTCCCTTCCGCGTCGTCGATGATCGTATCGGTCATCATCCCCAGTTGCAGCCTCGCAAGCAATCCCTGCAAAGCCACACTCGAACTGATCTTGTCGGGTGCCACATCTGCATCCGTTAGTGCCTGCCGGTTCGCAGCCAGCCCCTTCAGCTTCTCTTTCACCTCTTTGTGAATCTCGGCATAGCGCACGTTCGCAACTCCACTCGTCGCCACATCGATCGCCTTGCGCAACTCCTCGCGATTGGTCGTAAACGGCTGCAGCAAGCTCATCTGATTGGAAAACTTGAACACCGCAAACAGATGCGTCGGGTCCTTGTCTTCTTTGAGCAAGTCATTGGCAATCTGCTTCGCCAACCTCCGCTGCTCGTTGTTTAGTCCCTCGAACGCAATCGGAATCAGCCGGATCTTCCGGATCGGTTCTGCCGGCTTGCGTTGCCCACCCTCCACCACATCGCCACCATCGAAAAGCCGAACCGTTGGCGCAACAAGCTTGCCTGCATCGGTCACCTCAAAGGAGTCGGCCGTCAGCGTTTTCACCGCTACGCCCTTCTTGTCTTTCACGATAAAGTTCTGCACAACTTCGTTCGTCTGCGCCAACCCCGCCGGACACAACAAACAAAGCAAAAGACTAATTCGGATATGATTCATTTTTCCTCACGATACGGATCATGTGATCCGTGAATTGATGGTTCGACCCAGGAATTTCATAACGCGGCATGTGGCAAGAAGCGCAATTCGATTCGCCCTTAGGGCAAACCTTCTTCACCTTGGCTCCGCTAGCGTGGCAAGCCTGGCACTTGCCGTCATAGCTCGCCAGATTCTTCTCCAGCGGCGCATGTGCATCATGACAACCGGCACAACCGATGCGCCGGTCATCGGAGTCATAGCACTTCGAATTCGCCAGCCGGTAAGGCTGAAAGCGAACATTGTTAATTCCTCGCGGTCCATTCGCCGCGATATCTGCCCACGTCCGGTGGCACCGCCCGCAAGCTTCACTCTGCTCTTCAGCACTCAGCTTCGATAACTTCTTCATCGGGGCCATCGCCTTCAAATGCGCGGTCGCACTCCCGTGACAACTCACGCAACCAACACCAGCCTGCAAGCCGCCAAAGTTCACATAACCCTTCACAATCGAATCCGTCGTGTGACAAGCAAAACATGCTGTGACGTCTTTAGGCGACATCTCGCGTCCGGCCGCCTCCACCAGATTTCGAGGCTCCCCGGGAGGCGCACCCATCGTCAAATCCAGCCGGCCCAGTTCTTTAAAAAAGCTCACCCGGCTCTCATGCAACTGTCCCTGATGTTCAAACACATAAGTCTGCCCGGCCGCTCCCTGCCCAAAAGCAAATCGCAAAGCCAGCTCAATCTTGTCTTTACCGTCACTCACACGATAGAAAGACTCCTTGCCCCGTCGCTCGATCAGATACGAATACTTCCCCAACCGAAACTCCAGCTTCGGATACTTCTCCAGGATCTCCGCCTCAGCCGCCGTATACAACGCCCGCGACATCGCATTCCCGTGCTGCCCGTCGTGCCCGTAATACTTCTCCGACTGCGTCTTGTGACAAGCGGCACAAGCTGCATCCTGAGGCACGGCATAGGCAACAGCCCCCAGCGAAAGCAGAAGCAGCAACTTCATTTCCCCTGCTCCTCAAGCAACTTCTTCAAACGTTGAAACTCGTTCCGCTGCGCCGTAGCCTCTTCCTTCCGCCCTGCCTTCGCATAAGCAGAAGCCAGCGCAATCCGCACCTGTGGGCTGGTCGGCTCAAGCTTCATCGCCGCCTCAAGCTCACGAATCCCACGCTCCAGATCCACCCCACTCTCCACCAGCGCCCGCCCCAACATCACATGCCCGGTAAAGTTCACGGGCGCAAGCCTGGCCGCCTGCTCGCCATACGGAATCGCCTTATCCGGCTCACCCCGCTTCAAAAACTCCATCGCCAAAAGCACCCGCGACGCCAAATGATCCGGCTGAATCTCAAGCTCCTTCTGCAACACCCCAATGCCCTTGTCCGGATCCGTACTCACCAGCAAAGACCCATAGACATAATGCACATTCGGAGTCGTCGGAAAGTCCTTCGCAATCGAGTCCAGCATCCGCGTAGCCTCAGCCGTCCGCCGGTTCCCAGCGGTCAGTATAGCCCTCCCCGTCCGGTACACCAGCTCACGGTCCTCGATCTTCAACTCCTGCGGAAAGATCGGCATCCGCAACGCCGTAATCCCCGCAGCCTCAATCACCTTCGGGTCCAGTGGCTCCCGATTAGAAAAAAAGTTCAGGATATCTAGCGCCTTCTCAAAGTTCCCATCCTTGGTAAACAACTGCGCCGCGTGATAGCTCGCCACATCTGTCAAAGGCTCCCCGCGAGGCAACCCCAACCGCTCAGCCCGATTCAGACTCCGCAAAGAATCTGCATAATCCCTACTCTGAAACTGGCACAACCCAAGAAACGCATACCCACTCGACACCTCAGGTGCCAGCTTCACAAACCGCCTCATGGCATCGGCACATTCGCGCGCCTGATCCCGCTCATAATGCATCGCCCCCAGAAAATACCAGCCCTCGGCCCAACCAGGATGCGTGCGCAAGCCCTGCTTATAAAGCGGAATCGCTTCTTCTAATTTCCCCGCAAGCCGCAACTCGGTCGCCTTCGCCGCAACAACCGGCTTCTTTACCTGAGCCATCAATCCTGAAGCGAGAGCCAACCAAAATAACAACAGCTTCATGGCAGCGGCTGCCCCTTTGGCTGCTTGGCCTGCGCCTCAGCGTTCAAACGCTGCACAATCGCCCGCTCCCGGTCCCCATCCGCCTTCCGCTTCAACCGGTAATAAACCGTCGCCAGCGACACATGCGCCTCGGTAAAATTATCGGCTTCCTTAACGATCCCTTCCAACTCCGTGAGCGCCGGCTCTATCTTGTTCTGCGCAATCATAACTGCCGCAATCTGATACCGCACCCCAATATCACCCGGCCTCACCCGCAGCGCCCGCTGAAAATGCTTGCTCGCCTGATCGAACAACTCATCCTGCTTCAGGATCACGCCCATCTGCAAATTCGAACCAAAATCATTTGGGTTCTGCGCCAGCTCTCGCTCAAACGCCTTCGTCGCCGCCCCCGTATCACCGGTCGCCATCAAAGCCTGCCCCAAACTCGCATTCACCGTCGGCAACTGCGGATTCAGATCGTAAGCCTTTTGAAAATCCTTGAGCGCATTCGGAAAATCCCCTACTGAAAACTTGCTCGTCCCCATCAGAAAAAGTGCTTCCGCACTCTCACCCTTACCCAGAATCTGGTTCAGATACTTCTGCCCCTCATCCACCTGCTTGTCGCGAAGTAGCGCCATCCCCATCACATAAGCGATGCCCAAATCTTCCGGCTTGCTCGCCGACGCCGGTTCCAGCAACTCAATCGCCTTCTTGTTCTGACCCAACTGCAAATAACTGTCAGCCAGCAACAACGTCACCTGCGGCTGCTCACCCACCAGTGCCCGCAAAGCCGAAAGCTCCTTCACTGCCAATGTCAGATCGCCAGTCTTGTAATAAGCCAGCGCCAGGTTATAAGAAATCCCCGGATTGCTCGGAGCCGACTTCAGCGCCGTCTTATACTCCCCAATCGCCTCTTCAAAAAATCCCTGCCGGGCCAGAGCCGCGCCAAGATTCGCCCTGCTCTCATAAGCCCCGGGCTTCTTCTTTAAATAAATCCGGTACTGCACAATCGCAGCATCCATCTCACCCGCCTGATGGGCCTTCAAGGCCTTATCAAGATCGGGATCCATTTGCTGCGCCATCATCACGCACACGCCGAAAAACAGGCCAAAACACTTCATCATTCGCTTTAATTCTATCCCCACCTGAGACGTAAAGAAGGAGGCGCTTTCACGCCTCCTTTCACTTCTACAGCTACTTCTCAATTTAACCTAGAAGTAGAACTTCAAGGTCAACATCACGATACGCCGGCCCTGCTTTTCGGTAGCGATACCAAAAATCGGGTTGTTGATCCTGCCCGTTGCCGGGTCGAAGATCAGGCGCGTGTTTTGTCCGTCGTTACGGAAGGAGAACAGCGGATGGTTGAGGAAGTTGAAAGCGTTAAACCGGAACTGAACGCGCTTCGATTCGCTGATTTGGATGTTCTTATAAAGACCCAAATCGCTATTGAAGAACGCCGGCCCGAAGACCTCAGGCAGTACCGAACCACCAAACTCTCCGCGCTGTTTCGGAATGGCAAAGCAGGAAGCGTTAATGAACTGATTCTCCTTTGTAAGTCCCTTACGAGGATCGCAGGTGAGTACCGGCGTGACCGCAATCGAAGGAGTTCCAAACACCGAATTCGGGCTGACAGGCTGGCCATTGGCTAGCGTCGCACCGTTGAAGTTGGTGTTGAAATTTCCACCCGTATTCGCGGTCAAATTGACGCCGCTTTGTACCTGAGTGATACCGCTAAACTGCCAACCGTTCACCAAACCCTTGGCCAGTTTAGGCCCAGAGTTGATCAGGTTCGGCAATTCCAGCGAGTAAGCTGCATTGAAAACCTGGCGGCGGTCGTTTGCCGTAGGTCCGTAGTTATTGCGCAAATTGAATTCATCGTAGTTGCCCACGATTCCCATGCTCTTGCCGTAGGAGTAATTCATATTCACGTTCTGCTTGCCGCGGGTGCGGATAAAGGTAATCTGCAACGCGTTGTAGTTTTGATACAACGAGTGCTGCGCAATCGCCAAATCCTGATACCCCTGAAACCGGCGAGTGGAATCGATCTGGCTCTGTTCTAGATTCGTAGGATCCGCAAACCGGAACAACGCGCCAGGAGGAACCGCATTCGGGTTGATACCCTGCGTAATCGCACCTGGGCCGTTGCGGTTCAAGAGATTCGAACTGCTATTGCCCACATATGCGATTTCCATGATGCTCGAACCCGGCAGACGCTGGCTCAGCGTCATGCTGTAGCTGCGCGTCAGGCCGCGCTTGTCGTCATTCGGATTCACGCCGGCCGCAAGCGTCGGCAGATCACCGGTAACGGTTGTCCGTGCAATGTCGTTAAACGTCGTATTATTCAAACCGGCACTGCGAACGCCAGCCGATACATCGAGGCCCACGGTGAACTGGAAGTCCTGGAAGTAGAACTGGCCCCAGCCGCCACGAAGAATCGTTTTGCCCGTTCCGAACACGTCGTACGCGAAACCGACTCGTGGGGCAGGATAAGCTGCACGTGTGCCGAAGCCGCTATTGCGGACATTCTTGTTGGCGGCATTCCACGCAAAGCCGTTGAAATTCGTGCTGCCTTGACCCTGCTTATAAAGTGCCGGGTCAAATACGGCGAAGCCAAATCCTTCACGGTCATACCAGGCGCCCAGACGCGACAGACGCAATCCAAGGTTCAGGGTCAAGCGACGGGTTACCTTCCAGTCGTCCTGAATAAACCCTTCAAAAATGTGACCGCCGATATTATTCAGGCGGTTGAATTTCTGCTCACCGTAGTTCGCGATATTTCCAGTCAGCAAGTCGGCGTAAGCGCTACCTGTGCTGTTACCAGCCCAGTTTGCGAAGGCACCGATACCGTTGGTATTACCGTTTGCCGGCTGGTTGTTGATCACAAATTCATAGAACGCGCCCACCTTGGTAGTGTGCGTGCCCCATACCTTCGTGATGTTGTTCGAGAATGTCGGCAGATACTTGTCGGCAAAGAGGCCGCGGCTGCCACCCACTTCAAATCCACCGGGATTGATGACGGAAGCGAACTCTCCGCCCCAGCCAGTGATCGAAGGAATTTGGGCTACCTTGTTCTTGAACAAGCCCGGGAAGTTCACACCCAACTTCGTGCGATCGACCAACGCCGGATCTTCGAACACGTTCGGGAACTTGATCGACGTAAAGCCAAACACAAACTCGTTAGTCATCGTCGGGCTAAACACGTGGGTCAAACCAACTGAAATACTATCCGAACGGTTCTTGCCCACAATCGGCGTCGGGTACGGAACCTGCTGTGAATTTCTCCACCACAATCCAATCGGGAACAACTGACGCTCATTCTGGAAGTTATAACGCACAAACAGCTTCGTGTTGTCGCTGATGTTAAAGTCAATCTTCGTGTTGAACTGACGGCTGTTTTGATTGAATACCGCCTGCGTCGCAAAGTTAAAACCACCAGTCTGATTCGGATCCGCATTCGGGTTCGGCAGCAGGTTCATCAACGCGCGTCCCACCGGATCGATCTGACTCGCCGGGATTCGGCCATTCGGGAACCGCGCATCATCGACGCGCTGTGCCGCGCCGCCAGAAGCCGTAACCGGCGATCCACCCACCAAACCTTCGATCTTCCGAAGTTCATTTACAGAGAAGTCGCCACCACGCATTCCGGGCGACGGCACCGTCGCACGAATCAAACCCGTATCCAGCGTCTGAAAGAAGTTCTCAAAGCCCGCGAAGAAGAAAACCTTGTCGCGGTTCTTATTGAAACTCGTGAAGGGCAACTTCACCGGGCCACTGAAGGTGCCACCGGGGAAGAAGAACTTATTGGCCGGCTTCGGCAACCCAAACCGGTTGTTCAACCAGTCATTCGAGTTCATCGCGTGATGTCGGGCCGACAGGGTAAGCGCTACCGTGGTAGTCCTTACCGCCAGAACGGCCAACCGTTGCCACTACCGCAGGGCCTTTGGAATTCTCAGCCGAAAAGTTCGAGGTCAAAACTTTGAACTCTTCGATGAATTCCGTATTCGGATTTACCGGGGTTGCGCAATTGCAACCAGGGTCCGATACGTGGGCGCCATCCGCCGTAATGTCGAGACTGCCGTTAGGCAATCCGTTATTCGAGAATGCACCGTTAAAAGGGCTCTGGCTTCCGCCGTCGCCGTTACCATTGATTCCGGCCGTCTCACCAGTAAAATTCGCCCGGTTCTCGGTGCCTGTTCCGGCAATTGAGAACCCAGGGAGAATCTTAATGAATTCAGCCGCATTGCGACCAACGATCGCATAATTTTCCATTTCCTTGCGCGTAAGGGTGGAAGACTTCTCGCCCGAAACGGTCGGTACCGCGTCCACCGCGCTCACAACGTCTACCGTGTCAGAAGTCGATCCAACACGCAGCGTCACGTTCAGGCTCTTGGTCTCAGCGCCGGAAAAGGTGAAATCAGTCGCCTTGTATGGCGAGAAACCATTGGCCTCGATCGAGAGCTCATAGTTCGGCCCGACAGGAATCGATCCGAAAGTAAAGAATCCGTCCTGGTTCGTTACCGTACGCCGTACACCGCCACTCGATACATTCTTGAGGGCGACTTTCGCGTTCGGTACCGTCGCTTGCGAAGGATCGGACACAGTTCCGAGCAGGGTTCCAAATACACTTTGGGCCACACTCGGTAAGGATGTCATCGCCGCCAGTACAAGCAGCGCGACTATATACCTTAATGATTTAGCTTGCTTCATGAAGTTTCCTTTGCAACTTGGGAATTACAACTCCCACCAGATCGTTCTGGCTCAACGAAGCATATGCCAAGGACCAAGTACTTCCAAGAGGGTTGGGGTTATCCCTCTGTAAGCGAATAGTTAAAATCTACTACCAGGAGTGTTACCTATTCTTTTCAACAACGTACAGGACGTTCGTTAACACAATTCACACAATCGAAGCCTTGCGTTAACACATTTTAAATGATTGATTTAATTCAGCTTCCACTTCCAATTATGGAATTTCTACCAGGAATGGAATTCACTCGCGGCTACTGCCCGCTTGTGAAACCGCGCCAACCGCATCGCACCCTTGAAATAGTCGATTTTGTTGTACCGTACCCCAACCGAGCACTTCCCCTCGGTATGAGGGGCCAGCGCCACTTCCGCACTCAACTCCAGCTTGTGATCCACATAATGCCGAAGCTCCCGCCCGTCATAAACCATCGCCACATGATGCCATGCATCCAACGAATGCAGCTTCCCCCTGTCGATCAGCGCCTTCTGCCCTGTCGAACTCGCCACAAACGAATCCAGACACCACTGCTCCCCAATCAACCGGGTCTCAAACAACATCCGGTGCGTCGACCCGTTCTCTGTCAGATGAAAACAACGCTGTTCCGGCTTCCCCCCACGCGACGGCCGAAACACAAGCTCCCAGCTAAACTGCTTCGCCCCCGCCAGCGGATGCACATCTAGAAACAGCGCATCGTCCACCCCGTTAAACTCAATCGCCCCATCCACCAGCTTGGGGTTTCCCTCAACTCGGGTCCCATGTCCCCCCAGGCGATCCAGCCTGTCAAACTTCCACTCCTCAACCTCGGCAGCCTGCAAAGCAAGTGGCAATAAACAGAATCCCCGCCGGTCGATCATCTCGTACACCTCAATATGTACGCCGGCGGCAAATTCCGCCACACCCATTTCAGCCTCTCCACTTTCCGGAAACGCTTCTCCACCAATCTTAAAAATCGGCGGCCTGACGGAATACAAAGCCCCACATGGTACCCAAACGTCACCATCTGTCCCCCAGGGCCCAAAACTCCCTCTACCGCTTCCAGCCCTGCCTCCTGCAAACCTTCAGGAAAAGACTGCCAGGGCAGCCCGCTCACGATACAATCGACATCCACCATCTGACGGCGCTGGCAGATTTGCCGCAGGTCCGCCACACTCCCCAATTCCAACTGCCGCTCGGGAAACTGCCGCTGCCACTCCTCGGCAAATGTAGGATTCAACTCCACGGCCAAAAATCTCGCATCCTGACGCAGACGCGGCAACAACTCGTTGGTCAGGGCACCCGTTCCAGGCCCCAATTCCACCACCGTCCGCGCCGTTTCCAGCCTTACTGCACCAGCCATTCCATGAGCCAAATGCCGCGAACTCGGCGCAATAGTTGCCGTTGAGAACGGCGTACGCACAAACTCACGCAAGAGCAACATATGCTCTCTTAGCGATTCTTGTGCGGGCTTGCGTTTAACCATGCTTGCATTTCATCCAACCGAATCGTAGCAGGTCTTTTACCCCTTCGGCATCCCGTCCGATCCAAAACATTTTCCACTCACCATGTACTTTACAAATCGAATCGATTCGCACTATCGATTTGCCGCCTCGAACCCAGCATGCCAAAATCATGTTTCAAGCTCATGGCAATTCGTGTCGCCTTACACCACCGCACCGTATACAACTACGACCGCCTCGTAACTCTCTCCCCGCAAGTGGTTCGCTTGCGTCCCGCCCCACACAGCCGAACCCCCATCCACAGCTACGCCCTCAACATAAAACCTGCCAACCACTTCATCAATTGGCAGCAGGACCCCCAGGGCAACTACCTGGCCCGCCTCGTCTTCTCCGAGCCCACCAGCTCCTTCTCCGTCGAAGTAGACCTCGTAGCCGACATGAGCGTCATCAACCCCTTCGACTTCTTCCTCGAACCCTACGCCGAAAGCTTCCCCTTCAACTACGAAGACTCCCTACACCGCGAACTCCGCCCCTTCCTCGAAACCATCCCCGGCACTCCCCTCTTCGAACGATTCCTCGCCTCGATCGACCGTACTCCCCGCCGTCCCATCGCCTTCCTCTTCGATCTCAACGCCAGCCTCAACCGCCTCCTCCGCTACACCATCCGCATGGAACCCGGCGTCCAGACTCCAGAGGAATCCCTCACCCTCGGCAGCGGCTCTTGCCGCGACAGCGCCTGGCTCCTCGTCCAGCTCCTCAGAAGATTAGGCCTCGCCGCCCGCTTTGTCTCCGGCTATCTGATCCAGCTCAAAGCCGACGAAAAATCTCTCGACGGTCCCTCCGGCCCCGAATCCGACTTCACCGACCTCCACGCCTGGACCGAAGTCTATCTCCCCGGTGCCGGCTGGGTCGGCCTCGATGCCACCTCCGGCCTCTTCGCCGGCGAAGGCCATATCCCCCTGGCAGCAACTCCAGAGCCCGCCTCGGCCGCCCCAGTCACCGGCTTGGTAAGCCCCTGCGAGGTCGAATTCGAACACATCATGGAGGTCCGCCGTGTCCACGAAGATCCGCGCGTCACCAAACCCTACACCGACGAACAATGGGCCGCCATCGACAATCTGGGAGACCGGGTAGACCACGATCTAATCGCGGGCGACGTAAGGTTAACGATGGGCGGCGAACCCACCTTCGTCTCCATCGACGACATGGACGGAGAAGAATGGAATACCGACGCACTAGGCCCTGAAAAAGAACGCCGCGCCGGCCAGCTTATCCGCCGTCTCCGCGATCAAATCGCCCCCAAGGGCCTCCTCCATTACGGCCAGGGCAAATGGTACCCCGGCGAATCCCTGCCCCGCTGGGCCTTTACCTGCTACTGGCGCAACGACGGCACGCCCCTGTGGCGCGACGACCAATGGATCGCCAACCCCGAACAAGACTACGGCCACACCGCCAAAGAAGCCCTCCAATTCGCCGAAGGCCTCGCCGCCCGTCTCCTCATCTCTCCAGACTTCGTCATCGCCGCCTACGAAGACCCCCTCGAGTACGTCCATAAAGAACGCCAGCTCCCTGTAAACGTAGACCCCGAGAACAACAAACTAGCCGACCCCGAAGAGCGCGACCGTTTCCGCCGCATCTTCGAACGCGGCCTCGACCAGCCCTCCGGCTTCGTCCTCCCCATCCAAAAGCAACGCGG
>CAZZGS010000024.1:0-17748 GCA_964653845.1 uncultured Bryobacter sp. | reverse complement strand
CCTTCAATGCGGGCACGGATGTCGTCGGTAGCTGTGGCGGTTTGCTGGGCCAGAGCTTTAATTTCGTTGGCGACAACGGCGAAGCCCTTACCGGCAACGCCGGCCCGGGCGGCTTCAATCGTGGCATTGAGAGCAAGCAGGTTGGTTTGGGAGGAAATCTCGTTGATGGTCTCGGTGACCTTTCCAATCTCACGCGCGGCCTGGCCAAGAGTTTGCATCTGCCCGGTAATGCGTTGTGCCTGCATTCGAGCGGCATCTGTGATCTGGCGAGCCTTCTCAGAGTTGGCTGAAATCTCGCCAATCGTACCCGTCATTTGGGCCGTAGCCGCAGCTACAGAGGCGAGGTTGGTGGTGGTTTGTTCCATTCCGACCGCAACACTGTTAAAATTTGCGTCCATTTCTTCAGCTGCCACGGCAACACTCTGCGCTCTGTCGCTCGCACGCTGGGATCCGGCATTCATTTCAGCCGAACTGGCGCTCAATTCGGCAGAAGCATCCACCAACTTACGAGTCCCCGTATTGATGTCCTGCACGATTTTACGAAGGTTTGTGGACATTGTCTGCAAGGCTCGGGCAAGAATACCGAATTCGTCCTGCCGCTCCAGCATTCCAACCTGAACTTGGCGGGAGAGGTCTCCACTGGAAACCGATTCCAACTGGCTTAACACCTCGCCCAGCGGTTGGGTAACAAGTTTGGTGAGTAGCATTGTCTTGGTAAAGGCAGCAACTATAGCCAAACCGAGGCCGAGCAACAGACCCGAGCTAGCCTGGTCAACGGAAGCAAGAATATCTTTGGCCGTTTCTTCGCCCGTCTGCCGGTTGTAGCCATGCATCTGATTTTGGGCTTCATCGAGACGGCGTTGCTGATCGATAAGGTTATTCTGATAAAACGCAAACGCCCTCTGCTTGCCGCCACTGGAAGAACTCAACTGGATCAGTTCACTCGAAAGCTTCAAGTAGCTGCTTCCCTCCTTCTGCAGAGCGGCAAAGAGTTCGCGGTTTCTCGGCTCGTGGATCGTCTTTTCATAATCGGAAATGATTTTGCCAATCCGTTCTTGGATGAGTCGATTCTCGGATTCAAGCCGGTTCATTTCGAGTGGACTGGTTTCGGAGAGGTGGTTCCGTAGCACCAGTTTTCGCTCCTGAGTAAGAATCCGGTATTGAGCAATCAGATAGCCACCGGGCAGCGTGTCATTGGTGATCCGGTGTGCGGCAACATTGATGCCCTTCAGTTGTGTTCGCGTATAGAGCCCGAGGCATAGCAGCACGGTGAGCACCACGCCGAAGCCGGCGAACATCTTAGTTTGAATTTTCCAGTTATTCATTTCGTATCTCTTTTTCCTGAATTTGTTACTAGAGCTTTCCGGTTTCGATAGCTCGCTCAATACTGGCCAGTAGTAAATCCTGATCGAGTTTCACTTGATACTCACTGACGCCAGCTTCAATCCCTCGAGCAATTTCGATCTCTCCGGCCAGGGAACTGAGCGCGATCACAGGAAGGCTGTCGAATCTCCCATCGCTGCGGATCCGGCGGGTCAACTGCAGTCCGTCTAGTTTTGGCATCTCAACGTCAGTTGCAACAACGGCGATTTCATCGGCATGGCAGTCCAGTAATTCCCATGCAGCTTGACCGTCTGGAGCAGAGAGGGTCTTGTACCCGACGGCTTCGACGAGCCGGCAGATCTGGCCACGGAAGAAGTCGGAGTCTTCAGCCACCAGTACGGTACTGCGGACGGGGCGAGCAGGCAAAGGCGAGACATCGGAGTAGACGTTGGTCGCAAGTTGCTTTTCAGTCGCTGGAGCCGGTTCGAGTGACGCCGCAAGCTCGCCGAGGTCTACCAGAAGCGTTGTGTGGCCCTTGATAATCGCAGAGCCGGCAATGGCAGGTTGACGAAGGGTCTGTTGGTCGATTTCAATCCAGGCTTCGACCATGTCCAGGGGCTCCGCGCAGAGCAGCCCCATTGTGCGACCGAGCCGCTCAAATTCGATGACAACCCATTGCTGGTCTTCCGACAAAGGTGCGAGCCCGGTCTGGTCTGACAAGGCCAGTACCGGAAGGATTCTATTAGCGCACTGCCAGCTCCGCCGACCACCAAGATACTGGATCTGATGTGGAACAACCCGTTCGACTCGTTTGACAAATTCAATAGGCAAAGCACAAGGCTCGTTCGGTGCATTTTCAAAGAGCAGCAGGGATCGTGCCTCACCGGTATGGTCACTCGCATCTTCAGTGCGAGCAAACTCGATTGTGCCCTCTCTTAAGCCGACACGAGTCGCAATTCCAGCGACATCGAGAATCAGTGCTACACGGCCATCGCCGAGTATGGTGGCACCGGCATAGTCGCCCAACCCTTGCAGGTGACGACCGAGCGGCTTGACCACAATTTCAACCGTGTCATGAAGAGCCTCGACGACCAGACCATACTGGGCAGATCCGCTGTCTACCAGGACGATCAGACAGGCCTGATCAGGAGCTTTGGCGGCAGTTGCTGCAGCGCCAAGAGCGGCACTGCCAAGCGCGGCACTGAGGTGCACCAGTGGAACCAGCCGGTCCCGTAGGAGCAAGACTTGCCGGTCTCCGGCATGGTCAATCCGTTCGCCAAGCTGGCGGGCTGGAATGCGAATCAGTTCCGAAACATTGACTTGAGGAATTGCGAATCGGCGGCCACCCTCACTGATCAGCAGTGAGGGAATGATGGCCAGAGTAAGAGGCAACTTTATGCGAAACGAAGTGCCATGCCCGAGAGTGGAATCGATCTCGATCTTGCCACCCAGACGGTCGAGATTGGTCTTAACGACATCCATGCCCACGCCTCGGCCAGAGACATCGCTGAGTGTCTCGGCTGTCGAAACACCAGGCAGGAAGATCAGCATCATCTTGTCGCGCTCAGACATGATCTGCAACTGTTCTTGTGTGATCATGCCTTTCTTGAGCATCGAGGCGGCGACCTTCTCGCCCGACAGACCCTTGCCGTCGTCTGAAATCTCAATGACAACCTGACCGGCCTGATGGCTTGCTCGCAGTGTGACGGTGCCGAGGGGAGTTTTGCCAGTGGCCTTGCGTTGGTCTGGTGTCTCAAGGCCATGATCTACGGCGTTTCGGATCATGTGAGTCAGCGGGTCGCTTAACCCTTCGAGAATCGACTTGTCAATCTCAACATCCCCACCTTCGATCTGAAGCTGCGCTTCTTTTGAAAGATCGCGAGCGAGATCACGGACAAGGCGGGGGAATTTGGCGAACAAAGTGCCAACCGGTTGCATCCGGGTAAGAGCGACGGCAGTCTGGAGCTCGCTTGTCACCAGGCTGAGCCGGTGAGCGCTCGCTCTGATCTCTCCGATGTCCTGTTGACTCACCGCTTCATTTAGCTGGTTGCGGCTCAGAACCATTTCACCCGCAAGATTCATGAGTGAATCGAGTAACTCGACATTTAAGCGGATCGTAGCCTCAGCAGTTGAGGCGCGCGTCATGCTCGACTCTGTAGGGGCGGAGGGTCTGGACAGAGGCATAACAGGCGCGGGAGAAAGCTCGGCAACTTCGACTTCACCGCCCAGCTCGCTTAGGCTTCTGATGCTGCCCTTCTTTTCAATCACCTTCACACTGGACGGCGGAAGGTCGAGCAAATCGTTGATCAATTCAGGCTCGAGGGCCGAGGAGTAGAGGACTTCGAAGAGGATTACAGTTGAGGGCTCATCATCGAGAGTGCCCACACCGGCAAAATCGCAGCGGGATTCAATGATCGTGCCACACTTGGCCAATTGACTCATGACAGCTAAGGGCGATTTGTCTTTGCGTTGCAGGTCGCGGATCAGATCATATTCGATGAGATAGATGGTACGTCCACCGCGACGTGCCTGCTCCAAATCAAAAGCGGCAATTTCGATCATCTTCGCAGCGCCAGGAATCGCCATCGAAACCGTCGATTTTACCGAGGCTTTGCGCGACTCTGGAAGATGGCGTAATGCAAGCCCGGCCAAAGCGTTGACAAAATCGGTAATCTCGATCTGGTTGCTCTCGGCGTAGCGAACCAGCATTTCGCGGAGCTGGTCAAAGGCGAGAAGCAAAACGCTAACCACCTCGGGAGAAGGCACCATCTGGCGCGAGCGCACCATGTCGAGAACGCTTTCAGTGCGGTGGGCGAGTTCGCGAATTCGAGAGAGGTCAAAGAATCCGGCGCCGCCTTTGATCGAGTGTGCAGCACGAAAGACCCGATTCACCAATTGCTCATCAATGGTGCTTCCGTCCTGCTCGATTTGCAAAAGGTCATTCTCAATGGTTGCCAGATGCTCCCGGCTCTCGGCGAGATACTCCTGGATCAGCTCATCGTCGGCGCTGGATTGTGTCATGCCGAGGCGACTCCCGCCCCCTCAACGCGCATGTGCTGATGAATCCGCATCGAGCGAAACAGTTCGAGAATCTCGCCAGAACATTCGGTCACAGCAAGCTCGCCCTCCACTTTTTTGAGCGAATTGTGCGCGGCGATGAGCATTCCAAGGCCGGCTGAATCCACCATGCGCACCTGGCTAAAGTCGAGTACGACGGAGCGGGCTCCCTGGCTGATCAGAGTTCGCAACTGATCTCGCAACTCCGCACTGTGGGAAGCCACCAGGTCTCGTTCTACTTTGAGAAGTATAGGTGTTTGATCCACGTTATGTGGCAATGAGTTAGTCATTAATTGCTCTCCTTGGCCACTGAAGGGCCATTCAATTTCATGTAAATACAGATCGAGTTGCCGGTCGAGTTAAACCGAATTCGGGTTGCGTAATTTATGTAGATTGAGAAGCCACGGCCGCTGGTGGCTTCGGCCTCAGGAACGAAAGCAAGCCGGCTGGCCCAATCAAACCCCGGGCCGGGGTCAGACACAGCGATCAGGATCCTCCCCTTGCCGCCACGCACCACGCATCGGATCCTCCGCTCAGGGACACCGGCACAACCGTGTTCTGCAGCGTTCACCAGGGCCTCGCGCAATAGAAGCTCAGAGGCGAAGGCGTCTCTTGAGGAAACCTCCCGGCTCAACCACTGCTGAAAGTCCCAACAGAAGCACTCGATCGCGTTTTGAGATGCCGAAATCTCCGCCCTCAATTCCCCGGTTCTGAGCCGGGGCTCGTTTATCATTTCAACATCGATCATCCTTTGAACTCCACTGCCATCAGCAACAGGTCATCCTGCGCTTCGGCGGATTCGTGTTTCTTTCGAACCAGGTCGAGGATCTGATTCGGAGCACAGGCAAGAGGTACCGCGTGTTTTGCGACACAAGCCTCTGAGAGAGCCTCGAGACCCAGTTTCCGGCTACCACCGGGTTTGAGTTCGATCAGTCCGTCGCTGTAGAGATAGAAGCGATCGCCTGGGCCCAGGCGCAAGTCCTGCCGCTGGAGGACGAGAGAGCTGAAAATCCCAATGGGATCGCTTTTCATTTCGACTAATTCGACCCTCCCGCTGGCGCGCACAATCACCATGGGAGGATGACCTGCGCTGACAACCGAGAGCTTGCGTGTGCGTCGATTCAATAAAGCAAAGCACGCTGTCAGATATTGTTCTTCGCCGAGCATTTGACGCATGACACGGTCGACCCCGCGCATGGTGTCTTCGGGCGAAAAGAGCGGACCGGAGTATTGCCTGAGCAGGGCCTTGATCGCCGAGGTCAGGAATGCCGCGCTCACTCCATGGCCACTGACATCAGCGACAAAATAGCCATGAACATCGTCATCGATTTCGACCACATCATAGAAGTCGCCACTAGCACCTTCGAGCGGCAAATAGCAGACAGCGAAATTGGCTCTGGGACAGTCTTCAGGCTTTACCAGAATGGACTGCTGAGCGTTACGGAATTCTTCGAGACGAGCTTGGTGCTCCCTTGCCAGCAGACGGTTGCTTTCGCGGATTCGCAAGTGAACACGAACCCTTGCCAGGACTTCTTCGCCATGCACGGGTTTCGAGACAAAATCAACACCCCCAGCTTTAAACCCGTTGACCTTGCTCTTGACATCGTCGAGAGCCGACAAAAATATGATCGGAATGTCGACGGTGTCAGGATCCGACTTCAGCTTGGCGCAGGTTTCAAAACCGCTTTCCCCCGGCATCACCACGTCGAGCAGGATCAAGTCTGGCTTGGCTTCAATGGCGAGCGATCGAGCGGCTTCTCCGTTTTCTGCAGTGAGCGTGTCGAAACCCTCCACCCTGAGAAGGGTGTCGAGCAATTCAATATTGGCTGGAGTATCGTCTACGATTAAGATCTTCAGCGGGGCCACGCTCATAAAGATCTATATCGACCGCAAACCTACAAGTTTGTGTAAAGATTTCAGAAACTTGATTCGCCGCTAAAATTTATGCCCAATATCACTAAGGGGCTATTTCATCCCCTCGAAGCGCTGCCATTTGGCTGACGCCTCAATTGCAGGGCGCATAACAGCGTTCGAGGCTACCTCGTTGCAATTACGAGCCCGGCCGCCTTCGTCGGTTAATAGCGCGCGATGCAGTGCAGCAGAAGGAGGACCTCGGCGAATTGCCGAACAGGTTCCGCCAGAACCTGGCAGGAAAGGAAAATCCGGGCGCGGCGTGTTGCCTGGGCTGCGGCGAACATGCCAGGTAACACCCCAGGAGAAATTGCGGAGATGCGTGAAGGTCGCGCTAGGGTCGCGCATGCTCAGAGTAGTGAGAAACGATAAAGACAGTTTGGCTTCTTCGAGACGGTTCAATCTTCCTGTCTTGGGATTGCGATACTCCAAACCCAGTTCACCCTCGGGGCTATCCCCAAAATAAAAGGTAGGAGGGGTCCAAGGCAATGGCATAGCCATCTTCGACTCTTTCGTACTATCCTCATCGCCAGCCCCGGTGTACCAGATCTGTCCTGCCCGCTCGGAGTCCCGGCAAAGATCACATCCACGAGCCGCTGGAGATCCGCAATTGACGAACATCGAACCATCCGCCACACTAGCCCCTTTGTAATAGGCCCAGTTTGTCTCAGAGAGTTGAAGCTGGATGAAACCAAATTTCCAGCCTATCGGCAGCACTTCTCCAGAGCTGGACGGACGCACCTTAATGTCGGCATCAGCCTGTATATTGGCAGTTGCCAGAATCAGGGATTGCCCTCTGAGGCTGCTCGAAGTGCGACCGGGGGGCTGGGTGATTCGAAGTGAGATGGAAGAATCGTCAATAATCATGTTGTATTCAGGAGATTGGTTCGGCGATGTATTGGCGCGCGATGTATTGAAAGAGTGCCGCCCAGCCGCCGGCAAAAATAGTATAGGCGAGGATAGATCTAGAGCCAAAGCTGATGGCCTGGCCCTTCAGTCCGCCGACTGAAGGAATCCAGTTCAAAAGTGCAGCAGGTAGCACTGTCATCACAAGTACAATAGTCACACACACAGCGATGTAGGCGGGTGCGAGATTCAGCCTCCATTTGCCGGCCGCGACGGTGGGGAATAGAACGAGAATCCAAAGCAGAGGAATCACAATAGCAGCCACCACATGGAGCCCCATCAGCGGTGTTAACGCTACGGCCGGGATTGCCCAAATCCAGTTGCGCGGTGCCTCAAGGCCATAGGCATCGAGAGCACTCCAACCCAGCAGCAGAAGAATGGCAATCAGCGCATTGGCCGCAACCAAGGCAGTGCTACCGACACCCAGGTTAAGCCAGAACCAGGCGATCGAGCCAAGCAGCGCCTGTCCAAGAAACTGAACGGCGAAAGGTTTCAGTAATGCTTTCCAGTTCACGGCAGCACCTCGATCGTATTGGATTTACCGGTGCCGATTTGGCCCGGCTGATACATAGGCTGAACGCGAGTGGGAGGGACACGAAACTTGCCTGGATTGACGGCCTTCATCACATAGAAATATTGGCTCGAATCATCGTAGAAATAGGTTCGGAAGAAGGCGACCCGGTCATCGCGATATTCTCGCTGTGCCCAGGAGTAGCGCCACCAGACGGGCTTGCCTGTCAGGTTGATGGCGTTATCTTTTGTGACCAGTTCCATCCCTGAGGGGATCGGGTCTTCGATGAGCACATACTTCCAGTCCTTGGCACTGACACTTAAGAGCACAGCAATAGTATCTCCGGGATGAACTTCGCCGCTTAGAGGCTCCATCGAATAGGTTGTAGTGCCTCCGCTCTCGCGAGGAGTCAGCCGAAAGTACTCCCTGCTCACATTCATGGGGCCAGCCTCGGCGGGCCGGCGCTCCTCAGCAGGCGAGTAATATTTGCTTTGAGCATTCCAGTAAACACGACCGCTACCGCTAACCTTCACCTCAATTGAGTTGCGATCAAGAGCCGGTACACTAGCCACAAAGTCCTGTATGGAAGTAGCGTCTTTGGCAGTGAATTCCTTCTCCAGGATCACCTTGCCGTTCACCTTGACTGAGACATTGATGTCGGGCTTCAGCTCCCCACTCATTTTGAGATAGTCGGTAACTCCGTAGATCACCATCGCAGTTTGCTTGGTTGAATTCCACCAGTCGCCTTGGTCTTTATGCATGGTGAGCCAGGCGGCCGCCTTTGGCAGGAGAGGAGAATCAGTCCGGGTGCGACTCAGCAATTTCAAGACATAAGATGTCGTCTCAGGCGTGATGTCGTTGGGGAAGTCAAGCAAGGGATCGCGGGTTCCTGGCCACCAGGCTTCGCTTGCATTCTCTCTTGCCGACGATTCGAGAGATTGAGCGATTTCGATGGCGCGTGGATCCTTCAGATTGTCGAGGGCGAGCCCAAGGAAGGCCAGGCCGTAGCTGGACATCTTGGGCCGGGCCGACCAGACCGACTCGACATCGGCCTTGCCGCCGAGGGCAAAGGCCATGTAGGCGCGCAAGTCACTGCGGGCATCGGATTGCCTGATGAACTCCTTGCGCAACCATTGTTCACCGCGGGCGATGACTTCGGGTGCCACCTGGTAACCGGCATCACGTGCTTGCTTGAGGCCCGCTACGACGTGTGCAGTCATAAAGGGGTGAGACTCATCGGTCTTCCACCAACCCCAGGCGCCATCGTCGTGCTGATAGTCATAGAGCCGTTCGAGACCGGCGTTCACCTTCTTGAGGAGGTCTTCCCTTCTGACATTGGATTGGATCTTCAACTCGTCGAGAGCCTTGGAGACGATGATGTTTGGAAGGAAACTGGACATCGTCTGCTCAGTGCAACCGTAGGGGAACTGGGTGAGGTATTCTAGTGCCCCGAAGAGGCTGCCCGCCAGCGACGGAGAAACCCTGACTTCAACCTGTCGATTCCCTGCCCCAGGGGCGTCGAGACTTGCCGTTGCCGACTGCTGGCTCGACAGTGAGCCACTGGCCCCATTCGAGAAAAGCGTGCCGTAGGATTTGACCGGGATGGTGAGTTCCATAGCATCGGATTCTTCATTGGTGATGCCCTTGGCCGTAAGGACACTCGTGCCGCCTGGCTTTACACGCAAGCGGAATTCAACCTTGGCTGAAGACTTCGAATCGACGCGAACGCTTTGCTCGACCGGGCCGAGGAAGTCTACTCCAGTCGCACTGAGGCTCACTTTGGTGTCCTTGGCGGAACTGAGGTAGTTTTGCACGATCACGCCGATGGTGACCTCGTCGCCTTCCATCAGAAATCGCGGAGAGACCATCCTAAGCATCAGATTCTTTCGCACAATCACGCGATTGAGGGTTGCCCCAACTTTGGTGTCGGTAGTGATGGCTCTTGCCGTGCCACGCCACATGGTGAGAGCGTCAGGGAAAGCAAATTCCACCTTGCCCCGACCGCTTGCGTCGGTGACAAGATCGGCCGTCCAGAATGCAGTATCGGGAAACGCTTTACGGACGCGAGGGTCACCAACGCGATCCGGTTTCAGTTGGCCCAGGCTGGGACGCAGCCTGGCCAGTCGCATAGCCCGTTTGCCTGCTTCACCACGGAAGTAATAACTCAGAGAGCTGGAGCTTGTAACTTCGTTGTACACGTTGCCGTAGAAGTAACTGAGCGGAGTCTGAGTTATATCCTTCTGGACGGCATAAAGAGCCTCGTCGACCACGCCAAAGCTGAGCTCGGCTCGCACAGGTTGTCCCTTCCAGTCTTTGACTTCAACTCCGTATTGCGCCGGCTCTCCCGGCTTGAACTCCTGCTTGGCTGGAGTGATGTTGACGCTAAGTTCCTTCTCGACCGGAGGCACCTTGAGAGCGACGGATCCCTGATGCAGCTTGCCTGCCTTCAGGTAGCTGACACTGAGAAAGATCTTGGGTTGGTACTCGTTGCGTATCGGTACATCAATCGTGATCCCGCCAGAGGCTGCGGCACGCACGGCACGTGAATCGATCACGGTGCGGCATTCGGTTGTGACCCAGATGTCCGTATCCGGTTCGGTTGTAATCACCAGGACCCTCGCTGTCTCACCCGGGGCATACTTCTTCTTGTCCGGAATCAGCTTGACAGTCTCTTCGTTGCCGCCAAAGATGGCACCGCTGCCGCTGGCCCAGGTCCAGGCCTGATCGTTGACGTCGCGGCCTTCAGGCGTCCGCGAAATCACTGTAACAGTGTAGCTGCCAGCCTCAGGAATCGGGAAGCTCAGCTTGGCCATCCCGTCGGCACCGGTCTGGCCATTAGACGCAGCCACAACCGGGCTGCTGCGTTGTCCGTTGTCATAGATGTAGCGGCGCAACTCGGCACGAAAGCTACCGGCAATTGGCTTTGAATCGTAGTCTTTAATGTTGACGTTGTAGGTAGCGTTGGCCCCGGGCTCCACCACATACTTGTCGGCGTTGACTACAACCATGTGACTGCCGCGTGTGGCAATCACCAGCCCGTAGCCGGAGACTTCCCGGTTGCCTTCGTCCATCACCTTGGCTTCAAGCCGAAACAGGTAATCCTGCTCTACTACAGGAGTGGGGAGTTGGATCGTTAGCTCACCCTTGTCATCGAGCTTGCCTTCTTTCTCTTCACCTTGTTCGCCACGGAAGAAATTACTACCGCTATCGTCTTCTTCTGTTTGTTCATAGCTGGTTTCTTCGCGGTCATACCAGGGCGGATAGTAGGGTGCACGACGCACGGTGTAGGTGACCTTGGCTCCCTTAACGGGTTCTCCGAAGAAATACTTGGCCTGAATGGTTGCTTCGACTCTTTCCCCCTGAACCACACGGGGCTTGGCCGGCTTGATCTTCACTTCGTATTCGGGCTTCTTGTATTCTTCGACCTGAAAGCTTGTGTAGCTTTCCATCAGGCCGGAGCTGAACTTGATCGAATAGAAACCCAGAGCGGCGGTGACCGGCAAATCGAATTCCCCTTTGACGGAGCCGAAACTGGAAACGCCAAGTTCCTTTCGGAAGATAGTCTTGCCTTCGCCGTCGAGGATCTCGGCATTGACTTCGCGAAAGGCCGGAAGCTCATAGCCAAACACGGCCGGCTTGCGGAAGATGCCTTTGAAGAAAACCTTGTGCCCGGGACGATAAACCGGCCTGTCGGTGTAGGCATAGGTACTGATGTGGCGCTCTTCGTTGGGCTGAAAGTTGTATTCGTTCAGGGCGTCGAAGGCAACGTCTTTGCCTCGGGTGGCCACCACAAATACGTCGCTCGAATCTTTGGCACTCAGCTTGGCAAAACCTTGTGCATCGGTTTTTACGGAAGCGTGCAGTGTCTTGTGGGACCTGAATTCAACATCAACACCGGCGAGAGCGCGGCCGCTGATACGATCCACGACACGGGCGTAGGCTTGACCGGGTTGGGTTTTGGTGAGCACCGCCATGGCGCTGACGCTCACCAGCGTGTAGGCGCGCAGCTTGCCGTCGGTTGCCTCCACCAGATAGAGACCAGGATCGGTGGCTGGCACATCAATCGGCTGTTCATCCCAACGCTTGGCTGTAGATACTGTTTCCTTCCAGGTCTTGATCAGTTGCTTTTCGTTTAGAAATGGAATTGAAGCGTAGGTCGTACCTTTTTCGCCCGGTTGCCTGGCGACAGCGTTGGCGTCGTTTGTTCCGCGCCACGACTTGCGAGCATCGGCAGTGAATTGGTTGCGGACGAAGATCTGCGTGCGGTCGCGGAGGCGGCGCTTCATCTTGAGAAATTTGGCCAGCAAAGTGTCTTCTTTTGGTAGGTCGGCAACCTGATTGCCAAAGCTGTGAGCGTCACCCAACTGGCCGAGGAATTCGCCAGCTTTCTCCACGCGGTAAAGCCGGAAATCGAGACTCTTGAGATTTTGAGCCCACATCTGAATCTTGGGCTTTTCACCTGGAGCAAAGGTCTTGTTTGAGGTGAGGGCGAAATAGGTTTGGTCCTCTTCCTGAGCCACTACAGGAACAACTACGATCAGAGCAGCAAGCGTAAGCCAACGCCGCATAGAATTATCCCTCCAGGATCTTCCATCGATAGACGCCCTTGAAGGCGCTATTGCCCGGCACCGGCCGCCAGCGAGGCTGCGGATGCCGCATCAATTCATCCAGACTCAGTCGCCGGATCTCTCCGGCCTTCTGATTGACAGGACCAGTATGATACACGACGTAGCGTTGTTTGTCGGGTTCGATCTGACTTTGTCCAAGAAATACCATTACATGCCAGGAATTGGGTGAGTCGTGTTGCTCATAGAAGAGCAGGTCGCCCGGTCGTGCGCGGTCGAGAGTGTCGCCGATACGCCGGCAATTCTCCCGCATGAGAGTCTTTGCGTCGGCGAAGTGGCGCAGGCCGTCTGGAGTCACAAAGAGAGGGCCGCTGCGGGTCTGTATGGCCGGTAGCGCAGGAACCATCGGTAATTCGTTTCTTGCGATCCAGGCTGAATCACGGCGAGAGAAGGATTCGCGAAAGGCGTAGCGGACCAGCGAGGAGCAATCCTGGATCTCGCGTGGTCTTTTGGCCGGCTCGACATAAAATTGCGCCTCGGCCAAATAGGTGAACCAGAGGCGAAATGCGGTGCGATCGGCTGGATCATCCAGCCGGCCGGCAGCACACGCAAGCAGGAGAAAAAAAATGTACACCGTGACGAGAGCTTAACACCAAGTCTTATCATGCAAGTACAAGATGCGTTACTCCATAATGCTTGGCTGCTTTATGACAGCAATGTCGTTCGGGCAATCCATACCGGCACATGTACCGGCTGCCGCAACCAGTGCCAAACAGTACGCTAGTTTGACGGCAAGTCTTAGCTCCCGGTTGCCAGCCTCCTGGCAGAGCAAAGACTCGTGGGGACGCATACATCGTCTTCGCCCTCTCTCACGCCATTCCCAACCTGTGAGACCCAAGACAGGACTTTCGCCAACGGGTGAATCCCGATGGATGGAGCAAGACTGGCGGGATGGCTGGCAAAGCCGAAAACTCACCGATGGACGCGTCGTATGGCGAGTCGCGATCCAATCTCCAGGAGCGCAAGGCCTGCGGCTGCACTTTCAAAATTTAAGTCTGGGGGAGGACACACTCTGGATCTATCCGGACAGGGAGAACCGTGTAGCACCAGCAGTGCTTGGGCCCTTCACTGAAGAAGGCCTCGATTTCTGGAGCGGAACCGTATTCGGGGATACAGCCATTCTTGAGGTGGAATCGACAAACCAGACCGAAGCGCCAAGTCTAGACTTGGACCGGCTTCTCCATCTCTATGACGATCCTGCCGGCACGGAAGAAGCTCCCTTAGTGAGCATCTCGCCACCGGCAGCAACGGTGGTTCCAGCCGCCACCTGCGAAATAGACGCTACCTGCTATCCGCAGTACAACAACCTCGCTTCGGCAACACTGCATTTTCAATTTCTGAGCGACGACGGATTTGCTTATGTCTGTAGTGGAGCGCTGATCAACACACGCTCGTCGAGCTTGAAGCCCTATGTGGCAACCGCGAACCATTGCATCGGTTCCGACAAAGAGGCACGAAGCGTAGAGGCGTATTTCAACTATGCCTCCCGTACCTGCAACGCGACTCCTGTTTTCAGGGAGGACGCTTTTCGGGTATCCGGTGCACGCTACATGGCGGGTGGGGGTTGGAACGAAGGCGACTACAGTCTTTTGCTGCTGAACAGTAGCCCACCGGCTGGGACGGTCTTTCTCGGTTGGAGTGCTTCAGAGATGCCCTTCAATACAAACTTTGTTGGCCTTCATTATCCGCGCGGGAGTTGGCGGCGGATTGCAATCGGGACGCGACGTGCGGATGAGTCTTCGCGAGTGGAAGGAGAGTTTGCGCCGGCGGCCAGTTACTTCCAGCTTGCCTATAGCCTGGGGTTGACAGAATCAGGGTCTTCCGGCTCGCCGATCATGACCGAGGCCGGTCAGATCTACGGAACGCTAAGCTACGGCCCGGTGCCTCCCAGCGGCCGGACTGTCTGCGACTTTCGACTGCAAACAGCGGCCTATGGGCGCTTTTCTTCCGCCTTCACCGCGTACCGGCCCTTTCTAGAAGACGAGTCGGCACCTTCGCTCACACTATCGTCTAGCACGATCGGATTCAATGTGGATAGCGGCACCGTCACGGGTGCGTCTTCGGTAAATGTAACGCTCAGTTCTGCCTCGGCGACAGCCGCCACTTTCTCGCTCACCCCGTCGGATTCCTGGCTCCGGGCAAGGTCTAATGTGGCGCAGGTGAGGGCAGGAAGCCCAGCCATAATCACAATCGAAATCGACCCCCGCGGGTTTACGACTTCAGGAACCCAAACCGGCAATGTGCGAGTAAGTTCTGGAACACTTGTCCCTCTCACGATCAACGTAACCGTGAATGTCGTAAACCGTGAAAGCCTGGTGAGTCTGTCGGTCTCACCAAATCCTGTATTCCAGAGCGACCCTGACCCTGACGGCTTCACATTTTTCTACACACTGACTGCGACAGAGAGCGCTGGCGTAGCCACACAGCTCACTTCATTTTCGATTGACGGAACAGACTTCTCCTCCCGTATTCGCGAATGGTTTGGGTCGAACACTTTGAACGGCAACGCGACACTGCAAGTAACGCTCAGGGGACGCAACATTCGAGTGCCGGCAACGGTGCAATTTGTAATGGGAGGCATCGACACGGCAACCAGGCGTACCTGGAGCCGCACATTGAGCGTACCCTTTCAGCCAAAGCCGTCGCGTGCGCAGCTCTCGCTCCTAAGCCTGCCATCGCAAGTACAACAGGACCCAGGCTCAAACGACTGTCCGTGGCTGCAGTACTTCGTGGTTAGCGAGCAAGGAGGCTTTCCGATCCGAATTACTAGACTGGTTGCCGACGGAGACGATCTGAGTGCCGACATCACCGACTTCTTCGAAACTCTTGAGATTCCAACACGCGGCTCAACCATCGGTGGAATCTGCTGGACTGGCATTCGCGCGCCAGACATCATTGAAATCATCGTCGAAGGGGTAGACCCGGCCGGTAACCGCGTCGAGGCCAGAGTCTCGACGCGCTTTGTCGGGCCTCTGGTGAATCCGGCACGATTGAGCTCTAATCTTTCAGAGATCAGCTTTTCTGTGACATCGAATGGCACAAACACGATTGCCCCGGTTCAGTTGCCCATCACGCTAAGCCGCAGTGGCGTTCCCTGGAGCGCAAGTCTGGTCTTTGCTCAAAAGGAAGTCTCCTGGTTGAGGGCGGGCCCGCTCTCAGGAATCGGAAGCGCGGTAATGTCACTTGCCGCTTCGCTGACAGGAGTGAATGTAGGAACCTACAACGCGACTCTGTTCATTGAGTCATCGCAGAGCCTTCCGCAGACCATCCTGATTCCAATCACGTTTAACGTGGTGGCACCAAGAGCAGCACCGATTTTGGCAGCCGGCGGTGTAGTGCCAAACTCAACCTATCGAGGCGCACTTACGGCAGGCGCGCTCGCCAGCGCCTTCGGCACGAATCTCGCTAGTGGGGTTGGCATCGCCGGCCGGATTCCATTGCCCAACGTATTAGGCATCACACAGGCTAGAGTAAACAATCGCATTGCACCGCTGCTTTATGTTGGCGATGGCCAGATCAACTTTCAAGTGCCCTGGGAAACAGAGACTGGCACCGCGACGTTCACGGTGGACGTCGCCGGACAAACCGCACAGATGTCTTTCCCCGTAACGAATGTGAACCCCGGGATCTACACCAGCGATGGCAGGCAACTGGTGCCGCAAAATGTTGCGACACGGTCTTCGGTGATCCTAGCCTATCTTTCGGGGATTGGCGCCGTCACCCCAGCAGTCGCCACCGGCGATGCGCCTGGGCTTTCGATTCCGGTGAACAATCTGCCGCAGCCTCTCGGGGCAGTTACGGCCACCATTGGAGGGCTTGCTGCGCGAGTCTTCTTCGCGGCCATCCCCTATGGGCTGGTGGGACTGATGCAAGTCAACCTCGAAATCCCCCCGAACGCTCCGCTCGGAGAACAACCGCTGATCGTAAGTATTGGAGGAATCGCGAGCCCTCCAGCCTTCATCGCGATTCGCTAACTATACAATTGAGAGGTTAACCATGAAGCCTCTCGAAAATAAAGTAGCCGTGATCACGGGCGCCTCCCGTGGATTGGGTAAAGCGATGGCCCTCGCCCTCGCCGAACAAGGTGCCTCGATTGCCCTTGTCGCCAGAGACGCCGCCGCCCTGGCAGAAGTCAGCGTCGCCATCCAGGCCATCGGCGGAACCGCAGAAAGCTATGTCGCCGATGTGACCGACGAAGCCAGCGTTGCTGCCCTCGAAGCGGCAGTGATTGCCCGCTTTGGCACGGTGCAGATCCTTGTCAACAATGCCGGAATGAACCTGCGAAAGAAGATCCACGAATTCACGCTCGAAGAATGGATGCGGGTCACCAACACCAACCTGACCAGCGTTTTCCTGATGTGCCGGGCCTTCGTGCCGCACATGAAGGGTCAAGGCTATGGCCGCATCATCAATATGACGTCGATCATGGCTCATGTTTCTCTGCCCGAGCGTAGCGCTTATTCCAGCACCAAAGCCGCACTGCTGGGCTTGACCAAGTCGCTCGCGATGGAACTCGCACCCGACAACATTACCGTGGTTGGAATCTCACCGGGGCCCTTCCTCACAGAGATGAATCTCGCCATCTCAAACGATGCTGAAAAGAACGCAATGTTCCTGTCCAAGATCCCTGTCGGCCGTTGGGGCAAGGTAGAAGAAATCGGCTCGCTCGCTGCCTACATTTGTTCTGATGCCGCAGGATTCATTACGGGCACCGACATTCTGATTGACGGAGGTTGGTGTGCGTCTTAGTGCGATTCTGCTCGCTTCGCTCTTGTTGCTGGCAAGCTGCAACCAGTCAAAGAAGCGTTTGATTGGTGTGGTGCCGAAAGCAACATCCCACGTGTTTTGGGTAGCGGTTGAAAAAGGTGCAAAGGCAGCAGCCAAAGAGTTTCAGGTGGACATCGAATGGAATGGTGCCCATCGGAAACTGAATATGCGCGGCAGATCCAGATTGTCGATTCGATGATCAATCGCCACGTCGATGGCCTGGCAGTGGCAGCCACAGAACGCAGGGCGCTGGTGGCAAGCGTTGATCGCGCGATGAAGCAAGGCATCCCGGTCACGATTTTCGACAGCGGGATCGAAGGCGAAAACTATACCAGCTATGTCGCCACCAACAACTACGAAGGTGGGCAGTTGGGCGCAAGAGCGCTGGCCAAACTGATTGGCGGCAAGGGGGAAGTGGGCATCATTCTCCACGCCCCCGGCAGCGCTTCGACGATGGACCGCGAACGTGGCTTCACCGACGTGATCGAGAAGGAGTTTCCGGAAATCAAAATCGTGGCGACTCAATACGGGATGGCGGATCGATCCAAGGCACGAGCCGGCGCTGAGAACATCCTCACCGCACATCCCAACCTGAGCGGCTTCTTCGGATCGTCTGAACCCTCCACTACCGGGGCCTCGCTAGCGGTC
>CAZZGS010000023.1:0-17882 GCA_964653845.1 uncultured Bryobacter sp. | reverse complement strand
AATAGCCGAAAATTTCATCCATGTAGAGCAAGGCACGAAGACTCGATGTGCCGGCCTGAGTCCGCACCCACCCGAGAAATTCATTCAGCAGCAAAGCGACAAAGAACATCCGCTCCTGATCGTTCAGGTGGGCGATCGAGATCACCGAGACGCGAGGCTTACCTTGAGGATTTCTTAACAGCTTCCCGATATCCATGCCTTCGCCTTCCATCCAGGCAGCGAACCCAGGGCTAGCGAGAAGGTTATTTACCTGCATGGCAAGCGCAAAGCGGTCTTTGGCGGGGAAGAAACTATCGATATCCAGCACCCCAATTTTCTTGAAGGGTGGCTCTTGAACCTGGCTAATGATCCCGGCAAGATCCAAACTCTTGCCTTCGGCCCAATTGGACTGGAAAATTTGCGATAGCAAGATATGTTCGCGGCTCTGCAGTGGATCGGCATCGATGCCAAGCAGGCTCAGGACGGCGGTAGCGGCATTGGAGATGCGATCCGTAAACATCTCGCGGTCTTCCATCAGTGCTTCAGAAGGGGCCTCGAAGCTTTTGAGAATCGAGAGAGGCCGCCCCATACGAGAACCTGGTGTGAAGATAGTGAACTCGGCAGCCTGCCCCATGCGCCTGATGCGCTCGCCGTCCTGGTGCCAGTCGGCCAGCCCCTTGGTCCAAATTTCGGATTGCTGTTTTGCGAAATCAGCGGGGCTCAACTGCGCCTGTTGCGCCTCATCGGGATTGACCCATGCTTCGAAGTCTGCTGGTTTGAGATCAGGGAATTGCAGAAGCAGGTTCCCAAGATCGCCCTTGGGGTCGATCACAATAGCGGGAATACCATCGAGTGCCGCTTCTTCAAGCAATGAAACGCAAAGACCTGTTTTGCCGCTGCCAGTCATACCTACACAGACAGCGTGCGTTACGAGGTGCTTCGACTCATAAAGAACAAGGTTGCCCTTGCGCTGCTTGTTTTCCAGATCAAATTCTTCGCCGAGGTAGAAAACCCCAAGTCCTTCAATGTTGGCCATCGAGAACAGTATCTCTTAACCGGCTGCCGATCAGAATCCAGCTCAGAACTGCAGCGCCGTAAAGGGCAGCCATGAGGTAAAGAGGGATGGACCAGTCGCCAAACCACTGAACAAGATAGGCGAGCACAATTGGACTGAGCGTGCCGCCAATCTGGCCCGCCGTATTCATCGTGGCTGTCATCACAGCGGAGTTCTGCTTGCCAACATCAATGCAAAGTGAGAAGGCGGCTCCCAAGGTGAACATGCTCACGCCATAGCTCAAAGCAATCAAGCCTGCGGCGTATTGCGGATCTTCCACACGGGCCGCGAAAAACATCGCTGTCATTGAGATCGAATAGGCTATACCCGCTACACCAGCACGTCCCCAGGATAGGCCCATGCGTTTGGTGATCACGTCAGTAACATAACCGCCACACAGCGAAGCGGTAGCGGCAATCAACATCGGCAGTCCAGCGAAAACTTCCATCTGCCCCCGGCTCATACCGCGGATCTCAACCAGGTAGGTGGGCAGCCACGTGATGATGAAGTAAGTACCCCACGAATTGGCAGCGTGGCTGATGCAGATCGGGATGACAATTGGCAGCTTAAAGACATCGCGCCAGTTGCCGTGGCCCGCGATCGGCAGACCACGCTCCCGCTCAATCATGGCCACTTCTTCAGGCGATGTGCCCGCCTTGTCGCGAGGCTCATCACGGAACCAAAGCCACCAGGCGAGAGCCCACACAAAGCCGACCAAACCAAAGACGAGAAACACATATCGCCAGGGCATCATCGAACTGAGCCAGCCCACCAGTTTCGGCGTGAAAGCACCGGCCAGGAATGCACCGGAAAAGAAAATCCCCTGCGCTTTGCCGCGTTCTCCGGCAGGAATCCAGCGTGAGAATACGCGCCCGACACACGGCCATGCCCCGGCTTCGCCAACCCCAAAAAGAAAGCGAATTACCAGCAGTGAGAGATAGCTCCAGGCCGCCGCAGTAGCCATGGTGAAGGCACTCCACCACACGACGATACGAGTCAAGACTCCACGGCAACCAATCCGGTCGGCCCAGGCTGCAGTTGGAATCTCAAAGGCTGCATAAGCAATCGTGAAGGCACTGAATACATAGCCCATCTCAACCTTGGTAAGATTCAGATCTTTTGTGATCTGGGGTGCAACCACCCCAATCGCAACTCGATCCAGGTAAGTAACTCCGGCCAGGAGGACTGTCATCGCAACAACGCGATGGCGCATCGGAATCATAGATTATTTGTCTGCTTTCTTAAAGCCTGCCGGAATCGCAAACTCACTCGCCGGAATCGTAGCCGTTGAGAAGGCACTCGATTCAGAGGTGATCTCCATCAAGTACTTGCTATTCCCTGCCCCACCCATGGCTGCCATCGCCTTTTCAGCCATCTCCGCCTGCTTGCCTCCGGCCTTTTTCATGGCCTCCATTTGAGCACGCATGGCCTGCATCTGGGCCTGCATCTGCTTCGATTTTTCATCGTCGCCCGATTTCATACGGGTGATCTGAAGAACAGGGATTCCATTCACCTTGGCCATCTGCTTTTGTAGATCGGCCATCATGCTTGTGCTTCTCGCATCTCCGCTGGCAGGGAGCAGTCCTCTTTCGGCCATCTTTAATCCAATCGCTTTCAGCTCAGCGGCACCCGGCACATCAGTCGAGACCCACATCTCGTTTTCCATGTTCATTGGCATAGCCTGCCCGGTCATGGTCATCGACATGATGATTTGCCGGCAATTGAATCCACCGATGCGCTTCTGTTGGCCGGTGTCCTTTACATCGGCCTTCATCTCCATACCAGACTTCGACAAGGCCGCACCCGGCTGCGTAATTGGCGAGACCCGGTAGGTCTTGGCAGCTGTATTGATTGTTGTTACGGTTTGCGCATCAAGATCGGAAATAATGATATTCGACCCGGTGTCGATCTTCATCTTGTTCCCCTTGATCCGGTGCCTGGTGACAGCACCTGCTGCCGGGCCGGCGCCTTTGATGGTTGTGGTGTAGCTGAAGTCTGCGCGGCCTGAAGCCGCCAAAACCAGCATAAGAATTGGAATGCGCATAAGGGAACTTAGATCTCTCCGACTGCTCGTTGAATTAAACTGCGTGAGACCGATTGTATGCCTGTATGCTCCATGTAGTTGGTGCCGATATCGAGAAAAGCAGCCAACAAGTCTAATTTGCCCTCGCTAAAGTCAATCACTCCGCGCATCTGATCCAGCACCTTATCGAGGGTGATGCCACGATCAGACGCAAAGGTCGCGAGATAGGAATTGAAGCTGCCGAGACCGTTCTTGATAAAGGGCAGCGCTTCCCCTCCGGGAATCACACCGGCGATTCTTTGGTAGATCGGGCTTTTGGTCAAATCATCCACGCTCCAGCCAGAGGCGGAATCCATGAGCTTTTGCGCATAGTCCGGGCCCAATGGAATCAGGCCATCGAACACTGCGATACCGCAAAGGCGTATCAGGTTTTCCTTCTCGTAAGACTTCACGGCACCCATAAAGTCAGAAATGCTATCGCCGGGGAAACCATTGGTATAGCAGAACGCCACCATCTCAGCGACAATTTTTAGCCCGAGGTCGACCGTCTGGGTCTGGTCTTCCTTAGGCGTCAACTTTGAGAGAAAGCTCAGCATCGCTACTTTCTCCCCCAACATGTGAGCCATGGAGGAGAGGCCCACCTTGCCACCCGCGCTATCCACCAACTGATAGATCGAGACAGCGCGTTGGTAGCCTTCATTCGGATCGGCGTAGAGCGCCAGCGCCCGCTGCCTTACCTGGCCAATAAAGCCTGCATCCGACTCGCCAGTGACATAACGGATCGTATTGTCAAAACCAGTCGTGTTCTGCCACTGCCCTGGTGCGGCAAAATCCAGCAGTCCAAGGACACGAACGGTCATCCCGCCTGTTGGTAGTTCGTCGACAAGTTGGTCGATTGCTTTGCTCATTGTTTGAGGCCTCCGAGTTGAAATTGATTGAGCCAGGATTCGCGATCCTGCGCCGTAAAGCTGGGATCGATGGAGCGAACCTGCACCTGGTAACGATTGGCAACTAGTATCGCGGTACCTAGAGAGCCAACCGTTGCCGACGGGTGACCGGCAATCGTGCGGGCACCGGGCTTAAACTTATCGCGAGCGGTGAGATTGGAATTGGTGTCAGAGATCGAGAGTTGAGCCATCTTCTTGCCATCCTTGAGAAGGTCGGCCTGGGCATAACCCTCTTTCTCCTGAGTGAACTGCACAGTGAGCCCGGCAGCTGATTTGGGAAAGGCGGTATTGAAGTTCTTGCCGGGAGCTATCTGTGGCTCTGGTGCCGACCGGGAACAATAAGCTAGCGCAATCACCAGGAGCAGGGCTAACAGGAGTGCAATTTTTTTCATTGTGAGTACTTGTGATTTATACTATCGTTTTGGAACCCAAAGACATGTTTCCTTCGGATCACAGACTCGGAGACACGGTGGATGATTTCTGTGTCAAGTGTAAACGACTCACGAACCACAACATCGTTTCGCTTGTGGGCACGACCCCTGCAAAGGTGCGTTGCTGTACCTGCTACGGGGATCACGACTTTCTGAACCAAGTCGCCCCTCCCCCAAAACCACGCAAGGCAGTCGGCTAATTAACTTTTACCGAGATCGTTTTGTAATTGCTTCACTACGGCATCTTTACCAGACTGGTCGATTTCCTCATCGAGCCTGCGCAGAGCTACGCCTACGATGTCGCGATGATGGAGCCGGCTGCCAAGTTGCTCATCGCTCGAGAGCTTGAGCCAGATCTCATGCAGCAAATCGACATCTTCAGGCCATAGACGGGGTGGGTGTGGGCCAAGATTGACGAAGACGCTGGTGCGACTCTCGGCAATGATCTCGAGTGAAAATGGATGCTTCGGTTCGGGCAGGCCTTCCCAGGCAAGTCCGATTCTACGGGCCAGTTCTTCGCTCTCCATCTTGGCACTTACCCCAGATACGAGGCGAGAAGCCTTCAGCTTGTGAGCGGTCTGAACCATTGCCTCGAAGGGGTCCACGGCAGGAACCACAACCAGGTCCACGTGCTTACCTTCTTTTTCCGCTACCTCAACTACCTTTGAAAAGAGTTCCTGCTCGTAGCTGGTGAAAAGTTGCTCTTGGGAGAGATCATGTTCGCCAGTACCAATTGCGACGGGCCGAACAGTCATTACGACGATGTCATGGCGACGCAGGTTGGTCTTCTCCAAAACCTTCTTCAGGTGCTCCATGTTGCGCCAACCTCGGACGGCTACAAGAACACATCCGGGGCGTGCTTCGAGACTTTCCGAGGTAACCTCAACCTGGTGTTCGAGATTAAACTGTTCAAGCCCCTTTACCTTGCGCTTCTGCTTCTGCCGATTGACGTATTCGCTCACGGTAAAGAGAAGGAATAGAACTACCGTGAACGTGATTCCATAAACAGTGGCCACCTTCTTTGAGATCAGGTTGGCAATCGCGATCAGAAAGAGTGATGCCGTCATCGCGGCAAGGCCAAAGGGAATTTCCCTACCGGCAATTTTGAAATTGAAAGGGAACTTGTATTCCTGATCGTGACGCTGAAAGCGAAGAGCAAGAACTCCAAATGCCTTCATGAAGAAGCTCCAGACTACGCCAAAAGCGTATGCTTCACCAAGAAGGATGACGTCACCACGCGAACCGATAATCGTGAGGATCTGGAGAATTGTGATCAGGTGAATGATGCGGGCGCTGGTGCCGAATTTCCTGTGCGGCTTGCGGAACCACTTCAGCAAAACACCATCCTCGGCCACCCGGTTCAAAACACCATTGGCACCAATGATCGAAGTATTGACCGCGCCGCTCAGAATCAACGTACCGACAATTACAACGAAAACGTGGAATGCGTACTTGAGCAGCGGATCGCCTTCAAGGCTCATCGCCATGCCGCCAATCAGGTTGTCGTAGTACCTGGGGCGAATCGCGTCAGGGATAATCATGACAGCGAGCAGCGAAATAAGGCCTGTAGAGATCACCGCGTAGAAACAAACTATGTTGCCGGTGATCTTCAGATTCTTCATCTTGGGATAAGCGATTTCGCGATAGACCTGAGCGAGGGTCTCAAAGCCGCTCATCGCGAGTAGACTGTGCCCAAAAGCGATCAAGAGCCCAACGGCGGCAATGTTCGGCCAGAAGCTTCCTTCAAACCAGCCCAGTGATTCTTTGGTGAAGCGGAGATTCTCGAGGGTTGGCGCGGGCGGGAGAGGTGCCCCGCCGCGCACGATGATTGTGTAGACGCTCCAGATCATCAGCATGACCACCATCACGGTAGTGATTTGCATAATGCGCAGGGCTTTTTGGGAACTCTCGTGGATGCCCTTGATGTTCGAATACCAGAAATAAAGCGTAACGATCACGCCGAACGCCGCCGCAAACATGGGCGGGTCTACGTGATAGCCATTGCCCATCTTCTCGAAGGTTTCGTTCAGAAGGTGCCCCAGATACTGCCCAGCCGCGACCGACGAAATGGGCCCCGTAAGAATGTAATCGACAATCAGCGCGCTCACGCTGACTTTGGCCATCATCGGGCCGAGGGCATCCCGGACAACAACGTAAACGCCGCCGCGAACAAACATGCTGCAGCTCTCCATGTAGACGCTGCGAACAGCGAAACTGTAAAGCATCACGGCAAGGATGAACCAGGGAGCAGTCTTGCCAATGGCCTGTTCTGCAATGCCACCGATATAGAACATGGTAGAAGCCATGTCGCTCAGTACGATCGCAGCACCGCGCCAGAAGCTGATGAAGGAGAGGGCTACAGTTGTGGCTACGACTACTCGGGTTGTAGTGGAACTATGAGAGGACGGGTCGGAAGCGGGGATGGACATAATTTGCAAACCGAGTGATCGGCTCGCAATTTTTATTCTAGGCTGAAATCGATGGCACTGGAAGCGGGTCGCGAATTGGCAGAGAGAATTGTCGAGCGCTTACAAGGCGCTGGACACACAGCCTACTGGGTGGGCGGCTGTGTGCGTGACCAGTTGCTGGGGCTCGAACCCAAAGACTTCGACGTAGCGACTTCGGCGAAACCTGACGAGGTTTTGAGCCTTTTCCCTCGAGCACAACTCGTCGGTGCCAGCTTTGGTGTCATCTTGCACGACGGGGGTGTCGAGATCGCAACTTTCCGCTCTGAGGGCAAGTATCGGGATGGACGAAGACCAGAAGAAGTTCGCTATGAAACCGATGCCGCCCTGGACGCAACACGCAGGGACTTCACCATCAACGCCGTCTTCTATGACCCCATTCGCAATGAAACGATCGACTTCGTTGGCGGCAAGGCAGACTTGGCAGCCGGTGTGCTTCGTGCCATCGGCGACGCTCACTTGAGATTCGGCGAAGATCACTTGAGACTGCTTCGCGCGATACGCTTTGCCGCCCGGTTCGGCTATACGATTGAGACGCAAACACACGCGGCGATGATCGAAATGGCTCCGCTGATCGTCAGGATCGCCGGTGAGCGACTGCATGACGAGATGCGACGGATATTGACAGGCCCCAATCTCGATTTGGCCTGGAAGCACCTCACCGAGACAGGCCTCTTGCGTGAAATGATTCCCGAAGCTGAGGCAGGATCCCGGCTCACAGAACTCAGAGGGAAGGTGAGTGTGTCGCTAGCTTGGGCCGCGTTGCTGGAAGGGGTTAAGGATGCAAGCCCTGTTTACCGCCGCTTCCGGTTCTCCGACGAAGAACGCCACGACTGCGCAGACCTCCTGGTAAACGAGCAACGCTTCCCGTCTTTACAGCAACTGCGTATATCAGACTTGAAGCGATTCTTGCGGCGAGCCAAGATCGGCGACCACCTGGAACTGCACAGAGCGACTTATGGCGAAACCGATGCGTATCGATTCGCCAGCCAGAAGCTCAATGACTGGGGGCCTGAAGTGCTAAACCCCACGCCATTGATTGACGGTAGAGACCTCATCGCGCTCGGCCTCGAACCAGGCCCGCGCTTCAGTCAGATCCTGAGACAAGTAGAAGATGCCCAACTCGAAGGTCGCATCCATTCAAAAGAAGAAGCCTTACAGCTAGCTGTCTCTTAGCGCTGCCGTCATATCCATGCCAAAGGCCGTCATCGCTCCATCTACCGGGATCACCGCTCCGGTGAGGTAGCTCGCGACAGGCATGCAAAGGAAAGCCACCACAGCGGCTATCTCTTCCGGTTGGCCAATTCTACCGAGTGGCGTTCGCTCTTCAATCACACGCATCGCTCGTTCACTGATCTGAATCTTGGCCGTCAAGGGCGTCGCCACCCATCCCGGTGCAACCGTATTCACTCGGATCTTGTCCTTGGCCCATTCAACGGCAAGATAGCGGGAGATGTGTGCGGCCGCAGCCTTGGTCATCGCATAGGCAGCGCCCGAGCCTACGGAAACCGCACCCGCAACGCTGCCGATGTTCACTACGCTTGCGCGGCCACTTTTCTTTAGCCTGGGATGCAGCAACCTTGACAGTTCATGCATACTCGTTGAGTTTGTCCGTTGTACAAATTCAAAGTCTTCAAGACTGAACTCAATTGTTGGCTTGCGAATATTGGTACCCGCGTTGTTGACCAGAATGTCGAGGCTGTCCCAATCCTCAGGAAGTGAAGCGATCACAGCCGCACGGCCTGCCTCGGTTGCGACATCCGCGACAACGCCTCCAGGGCTCTCCTCAAGCGACGCGCTCACCACAGTTGCCCCATGACGCCTGAGCTCTTCTACAATGGCAAGGCCAATGCCGCTGGAGCCACCGGTAACCAGTGCCCGATAAGCGTTGAGATTCCATTGATTCATTTTGGGTTTGTCTTTCGCCATGTAGAGTCTGCTGCACCAAGGCTCACGAGATTGGCAACAATCCTGGCCGCCCCAGGTACGGCAAAGGGAAGCTGCCGGTACCAGGCCAGCGAGCAATAAACATAAAGGCCCTTGCCGTAACGAGCCTGCATCCAGACACCACTCTGCGGCGGCTGGCCTTGATCGTGTGTCTCAATCATTGGCTGCCATTCTGGGGCCCATGTTGCAAAAAACTTCGAGCCCCGCTGTTCCACCCAGCCTTCGAAATCAGCCTTCGTAATGTGATTGGGCGATTCGAACACCACATCGTTGGTGGCAAGAATCGTAACAGGAGCATCCTCCTCGCTGGTCTCCTCAGCTCCACGCCCCTGCGTGTAAGGGAAGGGGCCAAAATTCTTGTCGTATTCCTGGGTCTGATACTGAACGATCAGCGCCCCGCCCTTGTTGACATATTCGAGCAGCCTCGCGTTATGCCGCTTCAGATCCTCCCGTGCAGCATAGGCTCGAATGCCAACCAGGATCGTCGAATACTGAGACAAATCCCCCGTTGCCAGATTCGATTCGTTGAGCAGATCCACAGGAATTCCCAACTGCCGCAGCCCCTCGGGCATCTCATCGCCACTTCCCATGATGTAGGCAACCTTGAGCCCGGCTGCGATCTTCACATCCACGGCTCGAAGCGCATGAATCGAAGGCTGGCTCCAATAGAGAACACGAAAACCGGGTTGGGTGATCGGCTGAAAGCTCGCACTATACTCGAGGTCTCCTATCTTGGCCACGGCAGTGATCGGATAGTCTTGCGAGGCAAGCCGCTCGGGCAAACGAAGCCGCAACTGGACACGGGCTTCTTCTTTTTCTTTGGCGAGATCAAAGCTCGGAGCATCCCCGATCAAACTAAAGCCAGCAGGCAAGCGCAATTGCAATTGGCCTTTTTGGCGAAGCATCGACAAATTGCGAATCGTAACGCTCAGTTCGTATTCCCGCTTGCCGATCGGTGCCAGACCGAAGCTGCTCTCGAACTGGACGCTGACGGGAGGTCCGATCGCAAGTGCCTGCCGTTGAGCTCCGATTCGCGGATCGACACTGCTTGTTTCGAATTCAGACTCGAGTGTGACTTCACTTCCTTGATAGGTAAAAGTAGCCATTGCCCGGATCCCGGAATCCGGAGCAACCCTGCCGAGCAACTTCGCGTCGCTCAGTTGATACATGGCATCGCGTACCGATGGCCGGCTCCAAAACGCGGCGGTCGCCTTGGCGTTACTCAATATCCGCAGCGGATAAACTCCGCCAGCATCCGGCTTACCGATCTCGATCGGCCCCTTTGCCCCATAACTGATCCCAGCCACTTTCGTATTGCCGCGTTGGTGCAACACCATGCGGGCCTTCAACGCCTGCCCAGGTTGCGCCACCTGCAGAGTCTCAATCGGACGAAACATCGCAAAGGGCCCAGTGATCGGTTGATCGGGTTCAATCAGAGCTTCAAACTCAAGCCCAAGCGATAGAGCTAGCGCCTTTGCCAGGAGATTGCGTCGCTCAGGCAGCCGTTGCCAGGCGAGAGCTAACTGTGGGGCGAGGCTTTCAGGCTCCAGTGGATTAAAAAGCCTCACTAGAGCAGCAACGTTCTCGTCCTCGACCTTGTGGGGAATACGATCGAACACAGAAGTCTCCGACTCCACCATGCCAACATTCGACCCTTCCAGTTTTAGATAAGACCACACCGGCCCAGGCCGTGGAATGTTTCCCGCCATGCCCTGACTGCGATGCCAGCGATAGCCATCGCGGCCAATCTGCGCATAACTGCGACCCAGCACTGCATCGTATTCACCTGTGTCGATCTTGAGCGTTACTTGCTCACCCTCGCGCCAATTCGTTGTATAGAGCTTGAGCGGCCGCCAGTCTGTCATCGCACTTTCGCGAAAAGCACGCTTGGCCATACGGCCCGCAGTCTGGTGATGACCATGGCCATCCCGTTCACTCTCATTGAAGCGGCTGATGATAATGTGCGGCTTCACATCCCGGGTGATGCGCACCACATCGGCAAGAAGCTCCTCTTCCTTCCACTGCGTCAGAGCTTCACGAATGTTCTTCGAAAATCCGTAATCCACTGCGCGAGTGAACCGAACTTCCACCCCGTAGTATTGCGCCGCCTTGAGCATCTCAACCGTTCGCAACGCACCCAGGGCTTCAAAGAAATCGCCACTCACCACATTGGCCCCGCCCTCACCGCGATTGAGAATCAACATCGTGACATGGGCTCCAAGCCCGCGGCTTAAATAAGTTAGCAGTGCCGGATCCTCGTCGTCCGGGTGCGCGGTGACATAAAGGATCCGTGCGTCAGTGGAGAGTTGCTTCAGGGTATGCCGCAAACCAGCCACACCACGATCCTCCGGCAGCACCTCAGCCCCAGGGAGCAAGGCGAGTAAACCGAGCAAACAGAAAAGAACACGCATGATCTGTCATGTTAACTTTGAAACAAGCTCATGCATATCCCGGACGGAATTTTATCTGCTCCGATTCTGGCTGGTTTTGGCGCCGCGAGTTGTCTTGGCGTGTTTTATTCGGCCAAGAAAGCGGAGGAGACAACGCAGGCTCATCGCATTCCCCTATTGGGAGTTCTGGGCGCATTTGTCTTTGCTGCGCAGATGGTGAACTTCCCTGTTGGCCCGGGTGCGAGCGGTCATCTGCTCGGTGGGGCGCTTCTCGCCGCAACGATTGGACCGTGGGCCGCAAGCATCACGATGACCGCAATTCTATTGGTGCAGGCGCTTGTCTTCCAGGACGGCGGTGTTCTCGCATTGGCCGCCAATGTCTTCAACATGGCAATACTCGGTGTCTGGGCGGCTTGGCTCCCATTCAAGGCCTTGTCCAAAGCGGGCCACCCGCGTATCGGCTTATTCATCGGCTCACTTCTTTCGGTTTTTCTCTCGGCAATTTTGGCCCTGGGCCAAGTCTCGATTTCAAGCGGCATCATGAGCCAGGGGCTCTGGATTTTCTGCCTTGGGCTTTTCACAATCACAGGCGCAATTGAAGGCGCGATCACCCTCGCCGCATGGCAGGCCATCGAAAGGCTCGAAGGTAGCGTACCCGATGCTGGAGTCGCCGGGCCAAGTCGGTTATGGATTCTTGGCACCAGCATTGCCGTTATGTTGATCGGTGTCTTCTTCGCTTCTAACTCACCGGACGTCCTCGAATACTTCCGACAGCAGACCGGCGTCACGAGCGTAGGAGCAAGTTTTACAGCGTTCATGCCCGATTACGAATGGGGCAAATTCGATGGCGAATGGATGCGCAAATCAGCCGCTGGAGTCGCGGGGCTGATTTTCGTTTACGGCCTCAGTCTGCTGCTTTCCAAGCTGATCCCGCGCGGACAGCAACAGTAGTTATGAAGCTCGATCCTCGCTGCGCCCTGCTCTTGCTGCTTGCCTATCTGATTGCACTCTCGTCACTCACGCCAGGACATAATCTCTTACTTTCCCTGATGTGTATCCTGCCCCTCCTTCTGCTGGCGTTCAGCCCGGTCCCAAGAGCCGACCTCCTGGCACAGGCCGCCTACGTCCTGCCTTTCTCTTTTGCAATTGCGGCCGTTGCGCTGCTACGGGGCAACACAGCTCAGGCCGTATTCTTCCTTCTGCGCAGCTACATTTCGATTCTGACGGTCCTCATCGTAACCAAGCTTGTCTCAACGCTCGACTTACTGCGGGCGATGGAGCGCCTGGGCGCACCCCGATTTCTGATCATCGTTACAGAGTTTCTGATGCGTTACCTCGAAGTGCTCCGCGCTGAGGCTGATGCGATGCGCTTGGCGGCCTTATGCCGGGGTGCAGCACAAAGCAAGTTGATCGCAGCCTCAAGCCTCGGGATGCTCTTTGTGCGCAGCCTCGAACGATCCACCGGAATCCACAACGCGATGCTTGCCCGCGGCTTTAACGGCAGATTGCCGCGACTCTACCCCATGCAGTGGCGCTTGGCCGACAGCTTCACCTTGATCGCTGGCATCGCTGGAATCGCTGGCTTGAGGTGGGCACTTTGATCCGTGTTTCGGATTTGCGCTACCAGTATTCCGACTCTGGGCCCGTTCTACGCGGGATCAACTATACACAAACCAGGGGCGAGAGTGTCGCACTGCTTGGTGCCAACGGTTCGGGCAAAACAACTTTCGCACTCCACCTGAATGGAATCCTGCAGGGTCAGGGCCAGATTGAAGTCGACGGAATCCGTGTCGCAAGCGAAACACTGGAAGCGGTCCGCCGCAAGGTCGGCTTCGTCTTCCAGTCCGCCGAAAATCAATTGTTCCTGCCCACCGTTCTTGAGGACATCATGTTTGGCCTTCTGAACCAGGGTGTCGCCGTAGAGGAGGCAAAGCGTCGAGCCACGCAAATGATCGAAAGCCTGAACCTCGAAGCCTATGCAGCAAGAAACCCCTTCCATCTCAGTGCCGGCGAAAAGCGCCGCGCCGCTTTGGGAGGCGTGCTCTTGATGCAGCCGGAAGTACTGATCCTCGATGAGCCAACCACCTTCCTCGACCCGCCAGGAATCCGTAGTCTAACCAGGATGCTCAATCAACAATCCATGGCAAAAATCATCATCACCCATGACTCGAGATTTGCCATGGAAACCACAACGCGAGCAGTATTTTTCGAAAAGGGCCAAATTGTAGCTGAAGGTCCAACCGGCGAGATCATCGACCGATTCGGCTGGGTCTAGAAGGCAGCAAGGCCACTTGCCGGCCTGTAGCCACATAGATTTCATGTCTCCCAAGAATTGACTTCACTTCCTTTGGAAGACTGGTTTTGGAAACGTCAAGGCCAGCCGCAAAGGGCGAAAAGGCTGGCAAAACTGTGGCACGCTCGCTCACCAGAAATGCAGGAACCCGGCGATTCACTCCCGCATCATCCCGCAAGTTGATCGCAGGATGTAAATGGCCCAAGAGGTAATGTTTGGCATCGGGAATCTCCAGGTGCAACCGGTCTCCATGAAGACCAAGCAGATCCCCATCTCTCCATGAGGGCGTCACTACAATCGGCAAATGACCGAAATCTCGCTCCACTGCACGATCATGGTTTCCTTGAACAATCCCGATCTTGCTCTTCTCAAGGATGGAGAGCAAGACGCTTTCGATAAATTCACGCTCCGCTGCCATCGGTCTGGGAGCATGCACCGTATCTCCGAGAAATACAGTTTCGGTTGGTCGAAAGAAATCAAGCACAGCCTGCAGTCTGTCCAGGATTCCGCCATCTGTAGTGGGACCAAGCTGGCCCCGGCGGCGTTGCGCAAAACCATATCCAAGATGTGCGTCGGCGATCATGAGCGTACTCGTATCAACCAGAAACAGAGTTCCACTACCATGAGCGATTCTGCCGGGGCCGACTTCAATACTCAGTTCCATTGCTCATACATCCCGGCAACAATTTCGTCTAGAGCCTTGTCTGGATCTTGCGCTATCAGAGCTTCCCGATTAAAGCCGGAAAAGAGCGGGATAGCGAATGGGCTTGGGCGCTCCAGATCATAGATCTCCCAGGGATCTACATGAATTCGCCCCGCAGCGCGGCAGGCTGCGGCTCCATCAAGGTCATCTTCCAAAACCTCGCGAATCGCTTCTCGCAATAAGGGGTGATCTGGCTCATAGCGTCGAAACGTCTCAAAAAGCAATCGTCCACTCCAACTCGATGCACGCTTCTGTGATCCCGGATTACTGGCGTTTCGCCGGGCCATGAGCTGACCTGTTTCGCAGATTGGACGAAATTTCGATCCCAGGAGTTCCGTCTTGTCGAGCGCAGCTTCGAGATCACGCTCGAAGTTTTCCGGATTGAAAACAGCGCGCAGCCTGTCTGGCTCGGGTGCGCGCCTGGCACCGAAACTCAGCAGAAAACTGTGGTCGTCAAAGTTGCCCGCCATCGAACCAAATTCCTCTCCAAGCCGGTGGCTCAGCGTCCAGATCATCGATCGATTTACACTACGCCCAGCCAGGTGATGAAAAATGTAAATGATCGACCGTTGACTCGAAACCCGCTCAACCAGAACCGGGCAATCCACGGGCAGTGGCGTCGCAAGATATTGCCTTTCCATATAGGCGACAACACGACGGGCAATCGAACTCGAGACACCCCAGTCAGACTCTAAAATACGCGCGCACCCGCCGCTACCTCCAGATTCATAAGCGGCACGAAGACTTCTGCGAAGAAGCAATTCTTCCTCTGCAAGACGAGCGGTCAGACTCATCTTTCCGCCCATCCAGCGCGGCGTTCGTACCCGTTCTCCGCTTGCATTCTCTACGATTGCCACATTGGCGTGAAATCGCTTCACGACCACACTCTTGCCGCCAATGACAAACGCTTCACCCGGTTGCAGCGCCGTCAGAAAGCTCTCCTCAACTTCTCCAAGACGATGCTGGTTGCGATTCACAACTCTCACCGCATAGTCATCGCTGATCGTGCCGATGTTCTGATAATAAGCACGAGCAACCTTACGGTTCGCAACGCGAAAACGCCCGTCGCTGATCGCGATCTTTCCATACTCGGCATTCTGCCCCAGCACAGCCCCACCACCAGAAAGATAGTGGAGTACGGCATCAAAGTCTTTACGAGCCAAATCCTGATAGGGCCCTGAACGCTGAATTAGCGCAAAGGCTTCCTCAATAGAATGCTCGCGTTCAACGGCAAGCCCCAGCAGCGCTTGAGCCAGTACGTCAAGTGGAGCCGCTGGCATTCGCAACTGATCCAAGCGGCCAGCCTTTACTGCCGCACGTATAGCGATACACTCCAGTAAATCCGGCAGACTCAAGGGAACCAATGCTCCTACGGCATGGCCGCCAATCCTGTGCCCACCCCGTCCCAATCGCTGCAGCGCCCGGCTCACTCCGCGCGGCGCCCCCAGCAGCAGCACTTGATCTACTCCAGCAAAATCCACTCCCATCTCAAGACTCGAAGAGCACACAACAGCCCTCAGCTTCCCCTCTGCCAGTTGATCTTCCACCCACAGTCGTTTCTCTCGATCAAGCGAAGCATGATGAACTTCGATGTCATCGTCGAGTTCTGGAAGCAACACCTTTAGCGCCAGCCCGAGCCGCTCTGCCGCACTTCTGGTTTGCGTAAAAACCAGCGAACACTTCGCCCGCTCGACTAACCCAGCCACGATGTGAGCGACACGGTAGGGATTAAATCCGGCTGCAGGTAATTCGGTCTCTTCAGGAACTGCGGCAATTTCCAGGCGGTGCACTCTCTGTGTCAATGCCTGAGTGATCACGCAACTGCGCCGCCCTGCCAGCAAACGAGCTACCGCCTCTGCCGGGGCGGCCGTAGCACTCAAACCGATTCTCTGCATTGGCTTGGTGCCACGGGCTTCCAGACGCTCAAGACTTATGGCAAGTAGGCTGCCTCGCTTGGATTCGCAAAAGCTATGGATCTCGTCGACGATGACACATAGCGGCCTAAAACCGTCCTGCCACTGCGTTTGGCTTAACAGGCTGCTCAAGCTCTCGGGAGTAGTCAGAAGGAGATGTGGCTTGAGCCGATTCATCTTTTGTCTGTCTGTGAGTGAGGTATCCCCTGTACGCGTCTCCTGACGAATCCGCTGGGCTGCCGGAAGACTCTGGTTCAGGGCTTCAAGCGGAGCTCTGAGGTTGCGATCGATATCTCGATTGAGGCTCCGCAGAGGCGAGACGTAAACTACATATGTCGCATTCTCCAGCTTGTTCCTGGATGCGAGTTTGCCCATCGCTGAAAGTGCGCTGAGAAATGCCGCCAGGGTCTTGCCGCTGCCAGTGGGAGCCAGAATCAATGTGTTCTCAGATTTGAGCGTGTGCGGGAGTGCCAGCTTCTGAATCTCGCTGAAGCCAGGGAAACGACTCGCAAACCATTCCGCCAAAGGTGGATAGAGTCTATTGCGTAAGCGAACGCTCATAGAGCTCCTTCACATGATCGAGAGTATCGGCATCTTCAGCTTTCTTGTCTTTGCGCCAGCGGATGATGCGCGGAAATCGCAACGCGAAACCGCTCTTGTGGCGAGGGCTTTTCTGCAACCCGTCAAAGGCAACCTCGAGCACAACCTGAGGCTCAACCAGAGTCACTTTGCCATAACGCTCTTTGGCAATCGACCGGAAAATCTTCGTCAACTCGCGAATTTCATCATCGGTAAGCCCTGAATACGCCTTACCCACATTCAGGAATCGCTCTCCGTCGCGGACGGCAAATGTATAGTCGCTGAGCATCGTAGCGCGCCGCCCGCTACCTTGCTCTGCCGCCGTCACCACAACATCGAGACTGGCGTAAGCTCGCTTGACTTTAAGCCAACTTGCGCTGCGGCGACCCGATTCATAGAGACTCCCTGTCCGCTTGAGCAGCAGCCCTTCATTTCCTCGAGCACGAGCGGCCAGGGAGCTGGATTCAATGTCTTCCTCCGGGTCAACCCGGCGCTGAGCGGAGATCAGCAGTTGCGATGGAGCGCCTTCAAAGAGCAATTCCAGCCGCTGACGCCTGCCTTCGATTGGCATATCCAGCAGAAGTTCTTTATCGCGATAAAGAAGGTCGTAACCAATGAAGGTAACTGGAACTTCTGCCATCAATTTGTCGCTCACTTTTTTTCGCGCCAGTCGCTTCTGAAGCACCGTAAAGTTGAGCGCCCGTTCATTCTGCCATGCAAGTAGTTCTCCATCCACAATCCCGCTGCCACGCACACTTGAGAAGGCGGAAACAATCTCAGGAAAGGCATCGGTCGTGTCTTCGAGACCACGGGTAAAGATCCTGACTTTACCGCTGTCAAAATGAACCTGGCTCCGAATGCCATCGAATTTGTCCTCAACAAACCATTCCGTCGCAGCAGGCAATTCCGCCATTTCATCCAGCGGACGGGCAAGCATAAATTCCAGCGGATGAAACAGACGCGCCTCAAGGGTATGCAACAGCTTTCTTCTGGCGCAAACGGCAACCTCGGCAAGGTCTCCAGAACGATTGGCTGCAGCCCTGACGTTGACTAGACTTTCCCCAGTCGCCTGGGCAATGGCATCTTCAACAAGCTTTTGTTGCAACCCGATCCGGAAGCTGCCAGTGATTACCTTAAGAAAATATTTCGTTGTGAGAG
>CAZZGS010000022.1:16323-18581 GCA_964653845.1 uncultured Bryobacter sp. | reverse complement strand
GGATTGCGGGCGTCGATAGGAACGCCGCTGTCGGCGATCTTGCGGATTGGCATGTTACCAGCGGCCTGGTATCCGATGTTGCCGTCGGTGTCGGCATAAATGAAGTTGTGGCCGGGGCCGGGATAGCGGGAGAGGGCGGCGCGGAATTGTTGCCAGTTCTGGGCGAGGTTGAGTTGAGAAAAGGCGAAGGGGTATTTGCCCTCGAAGGCGGTCCACTGAAGGGCGTAGCGGGCACCGTGACGGTCGATGATGGGGCCGTGGGGGGTGATCTGGATGTTGACCTCGACTGGGCGTGCGCCTTTCACAAGGATTGTTTCGTGATCAATGCCGGTGAGGTTGGTGTCGTTGAAGTAGAGATCCTGGACGTCGAAGTGGAGGGTAGTCATGGACCAGGCGATTTTCTGGTTGTGGCCGATGACAACGGCGGGTGCGCCGGGAAGAGAGCCGCCGATGACGTCGAGATTTTCGGCTTTCAGATGGTTGATGTAAAAGGTACTGGGCCAGCTTTGTTGAAGGTGTGGATCGCCAGCAAGGATGGGCTTGCCGCTTTGGGTGCGCGCGCCGGAGATGGCCCAGGCGTTGGAGCCAGGCAGGATTTCTGTGCCAGCGCGGGTGGGGAAAAGCGAGCGGATTTTTTCTTTGTCGGTGCTGCGGGAGAGCAGGAGTTGCTGATCGGATTCGATGGTCCAACTAGTGGAGAGCTGGCGGTACATGTGGATAATGAGCAGCATCGAGTCGGCGATGTTCCACTGACGGGGGGTGTAGTTGAGCGCTCGGATTTCGAGGGGGAGGCCGTCCTGATGCGAGAGGAGCCAGTCGTTGACGCCTCGGGCGTAAGCAGTGAGCCAGAGACGATCTTCGGGTGAGAGGGTTTCGGCCATCGAGTTGGCGAGGCGGCGCAGACGATGCTGGCGGGCGCCGAGATCGCTTTCGACAGCGGCGGCTCCAACGATTTCTGCCATCTCGCCAGCGGCGATGCGGCGAGCAGCTTCCATTTGCCAGAAGCGGTCCTGAGCGTGTACGAAGCCTTGCAGGTAGATTGCGTCTTCAATGGTGGAAGCTTCGATGTGGGGGATGCCGTGCCGGTCTCTGGTGATTGTGGCGGGCTTGGAAATTGCGAGCGGAAGCTCCCCCGAAGTCTCGGGCATGGTTCGCCGGATGAACCGGTAAGTCAGGCCTATTGCGGCAATCAAAAGGATTGCGGCCAAGGCATTGGTATATTTGAAGACGCGTCGCACCTAATCAAAGTCTAATGGAAGCCAATAGCAATATCGGATTTAAGCTGTTTCTACTGTTGACGCTCACAGCGATCAATGCGTTTTTTGCGGCCTCCGAGATTGCTTTGTTGAGTGTGCGGCGGCAGCGCATTTTGCAATTGGCGCAAGAAGGAAATCTGGGGGCACAGGCAGCACTTAAGTTGCTGATGAGTACCGAGCGGCTATTAAGCGTGATCACTGTCGGGATCAGCATCACGTCGCTGGCGATGGGTGTGGCAGGAGAAGAGGCAATCAATCAATGGCTGCAAACGCAGCTAGTACCGTTGGCACCCCGAGAGTACATCAAGGTTGTGGAAGTCTTTTGCCTGATGTTGAGTTTTGTTGTGTTGACGCTGGTATTGGTGGTGATCGGAGAGGTGGTTCCGAAGAACATCGGCATTCTGGCTTCCGAACGCATCAGCATTCTAAGTGCGCCACCACTGCTGGTAGTAAGCCGCATGTTTGCTCCGTTGGTGTTCTTGGTAGAGCGGCTTTCGAACTTCTTTTCGCGGTTGTTGGGTTTGCCACAGGGCGGGGCGCACGGAATACACTCACTCGAAGAGATCAGGCACATTGTGGAATCTAGCCTGGAACATGCTACGGTGACAAATTTCGAGGCTCATGCGATTGACCGATTGCTTGAGTTGCGTGAGCTAGTGGCACGCGAGGTGATGACACCGCGCAGCAGTATGGTGTGTTTGCCGAGTGACGCACCGCTTGATGAGTTGCTTAAAACGATGAGCGATCACCATTACTCGCGTGTGCCTGTTTACAAAGACAGCCCGGACAACATTATTGGAATCGTGCATTTTCGTGACTTGCTGGTGGTCTGGCAGGAGAGGCGCGTTGCAACGGAGAAGCGGCGGCCGGTACGGAAATTTGTGCTCGAGCAGCATGTGCGGAAGCTGCCAGTGATCCCAGAGACGAAATCGCTAAGCGATCTGATTGACGAGTTTCGCCATAATCGTGCGCATATGGCGCTGGTGGTGAATGAGTTTGGGG
>CAZZGS010000022.1:263-16313 GCA_964653845.1 uncultured Bryobacter sp. | reverse complement strand
GTGCTGACGCTTGAAGATGTGTTCGAACAGGTCTTTGGCGAGATTGAGGATGAGCACGATCTGGTGGTGGTGGAGCAGGCGAAGAACGCGGATCAGCTTGAGCTGGAGGGCTCTGTGCCCACTCGCGATCTCGAGACTAAGTTCGGGATTGATTTGCCTGGGGATGCGGGCTTTGAGACTCTCGCTGGCTTTATCTTGTTCCGCCTTGGGTACATTCCTGCGGTGGGACAGGCCATCGAAGAAGGCGACCGGCGCTATACGGTGATTGAGATGGAGCGCAACCGGATTGGGCGGGTGAAGATCGAACGATTGCTGCGTTAGTGGGGCAGATCGGCGTAGGGATGACGAGTCCAGATGCAGACTTGTGGCATCCAACTTGGCATGAGCACTATTTCAATTGGCCTGGATCAATCCCAACGCATCGGTGTAGCGAATCTCTTGCGCCAGACTTTGGCCGATGAATATGTCCTTTATACCAAAACCCGCAAATATCACTGGAATGTGGAAGGGCCCCATTTTCATGACCTTCACAAGCTTTTCGAGAGTCAGTATGAAGAGATCGACGAAACGATCGATGCAGTGGCCGAGCGAATTCGCGCCCTAGGACTCTATTCAACCGGAAGCTTTGAGGAGTTTCTTAAGGATGCACGGATCAACGAAGACGCAGGCGGACAGATTGGCACAAGTCAGATGACTGAGAATTTACTTTCCGATCATGAGTCGATCATTCGCTCGCTACGGGTGGATCTGGTAAAGGCAGCCGAATCGTATGGCGATGCGGGCAATCAGGATTTTCTGACGGGGATAATGGAAGCCCACGAGAAGGCAGCCTGGATGCTGCGATCGCTACTTCGCTAAGCCCAGCGCTTTTTCGATCTCGCGCCAGTCCACAAGGATGAAATTCTTGCGGCTGTCGTTCATGGCAATGAAAAGGCCTTTGGGAAGCATTGGCCCCAGAGGCTTGCTGCTTGCGTCAATGCCGTCCGTGGTGGCTGCACCAACTCGGAAGCTCCCCAGGGCCTTGGCGTGGTCGTGGGGGCCATTGGGGCCACCTTCCCGGGCGTAGACGTGGTATTCGGAGACGGGAGTCTGTTGGTCTGTTGCGATTATGTAGCCGCGCCCTTTGCCGGTTTTGTATATCGCGATGCCTTCGCGGTCTCCTTTCCAGCCTGTTTGGGCGAAGTGAGCAAGCTCTTTAGCGGCTTCGGGATGAGATGGGTCAGCGTGATATTTGCGGATGCCCGCGCCTTCGTCGGAGTAGTAGATGTAGCCGGCTTCGTCATCGACAGCGATGGCTTCGATTTCTTTGGTGTTGCTGAAATTGCCGAACTCGCGGACTTTGGCGGCAGTGAGTTGGCCTTTGCCGTCGTCCCTGAGTTGATACTGCCAGAGGTAAGTGCCACTGGGGCCGGTCTTACGGCTGACTAGGGCGAAGATTGCGCCATCCTTGGGCCGGGTGTAGATTGCGATGCCCATGGGCTGGGCGAAGACCGGGATTGTGGCGAGGTCGCGAATGCCTTTGCCGGGGAGGATCTCGAAGACACGCAGGCGATTCCGGTTGCGTTCGGTAGCGATGGCGATATCGATCTTGCGGCCGCCGAGTTTGAGGCCATAGGCGATGTCGATGTTGTTGGGGCGGTCGACACCTGGCATCGACATCACCACCGAGCCGTCCAGCCGGTAGACGACTATCGCACCATCGGGGGCGGCCATTTTGACAGTGCCGAGGATGAGGCTATTTGAGGGCACCTTGGGGTTGACCCAAATCGCAGGGTCGTCGGTTTGATGAATTGCAGATACGGTTTCGCGCAAGGGTTTGACATCCACTTGAGCGGCGAGCAGGAGCAATACAGGGAACAACATAAAAACTAGAATAGGACGCTTTGTGGGCGGTGGAGCGGGACTTTGAAATAGTCAAAAGCCTCCACCGTAGCCTCGCGGCCTTTGCTCGTGCGCTTGATGAAGTTCTGCTGGATCAGGAAAGGTTCGTAGACTTCTTCGAGGGTATTGGCGTCTTCGCCGGCGGCGATGGCCCAGGTGTTGAGGCCGACGGGGCCTCCGCCGTAAGTCGTCAGGAGGCACTTCATCAGACGGTAGTCGACCTCATCCAGGCCTCTAGGATCGACGTTGAGAAGCACCAGTGCAGAGCCAAGAATTTCTTCGGTGAGCTCGCCGTTGGCGCGAACTTGCGAGTAATCCCGCACGCGACGCAGAAGGCGGTTGGCGATGCGTGGGGTGCCCCGGCTTCGTTTGGCAATTGACAGTGCGATGCTGTCGTTGAGGGTGAAATTCAGAATCCTGGCGGATCGGCTGACGATGCCGGCGAGGTCTTCGTTTGAGTAGGGGTCGAGACGAAGAACCAGACCGAAGCGGCCGCGCAAAGGCGAACTGACGCTACCAAGTTTGGTGGTGGCACCGACGGCGGTGAATTTTGGTACTGGCAGTGAGTGGGTGCGTGCGCCCGGGCCGGTTCCAACCAGGATGTCGACCCGATAATCTTCCAGCGCCGAATAGAGCATCTCTTCTACGTCAGGAGCAAGCCGATGGATTTCGTCGATGAAGAAAACCTGTTTGGGGCGGATACTGCTGAGGAGACCGGTGAGGTCGAGTTTCTTTTGAAGGACTGGCGCTGAGGTTTGCTCAAAGGCAGTACCGAGTTCGTTTGCGATCAGAGTGGCGAGAGTAGTTTTGCCAAGGCCGGGGGGGCCGTGGAGCAGTACATGATCCATAGCCTCACCACGCATACGGGCGGCTTCAATCGCAATTGAGAGATTTTCTTTGAGGTTTTCCTGACCGGTGAAGTCCTTCAGGCTGCGTGGGCGCAGAGATGCCTCAAAAAGGCGCTCTTCGTCCCCTGCTTCTCCCGCAACTATGCCCCGTTCGATCATTGACTCTCAGGTTAGCGTACCAAGTCTAAAGACTTGCGGAAGAGCTCTTCGAAGTTGGGGGAAGTGACGGTGGCCTTGGCCTTGACGACGGCCTGCTCGGCGGCGGCAGCGTTAGAGCCGAGGTTGATCAGGGCGGAGAGGACGTCCTGCTCGAGGGGCGAGAGGTTGCTTTCTTTGCGGATGGTAGCGCCTGGGCCGGAGGGTAGATCGTCCATCTTGTCTTTGAGTTCGACGATCATGCGCTCGGCTGTCTTTTTGCCGATGCCGGGGATGCGGGTGAGGCTGGCCACATCGCCACCGCGCAGGCAGGCAACCAGGCTTTCCACCGCAATGCCGCTAAGAACTTTGACGGCCAATGAGGGGCCGATACCACTGACGCTGATCAATCGCTCGAAGGCGCGCTTCTCAATCGCAGTGAGAAAACCATAGAGCGAGATGGCGTCTTCGCTGACCTTGGTGTAGATGCGGAGGTTGACCTCGAGGCCTGGATCCGGCAGTGCGGTGTAGGTGCTGATCGGCACATCCACTTCATAACCGACACCACCGGCAAGTACAATTACGGTGCCCGCAGCTTTCTCAAGCAGGGTACCCCTAAGGTAAGCAATCATAAAAACACCATAGCTTATGGCACGGCGTCTCTTTTTCGTATCAGGAATTCAAAGTGGCCACGCGGAGTTGCGTGGCGAAGAAGCCAAGCATCTTTCGCGAGTCTTGCGCGTGGAGCCGGGGCAGGTCTACGAGATCTCCGACAACCAGCAGAAGTACCTCGCGAGGGTGTCGGAGGCGCAAAAGGAATTTGTGCGCTTTGAGGTTTTGGAGAAACTGCCCACCGAGCGCGAGACACCCGAGATTCACCTCTATGCGGCGATCATCAAGTTTGAACACTTTGAGTGGGGCATAGAGAAGGCGACCGAGCTTGGCGTGGATCGCATCGTACCTGTCCACAGCGCGCGCAGTGAAAATGGGCTCGACAAGGCGGTGACCAAGCGCCTCGAGCGGTGGCGGCGCATTGCGCTTGAGAGCAGCCAACAGAGCAGGCGTGTCTTCTTGCCTGAGTTGACAACGGTGATGCGGTTTCGCGATGTGGTGAGCAAGGCAGAAGGCCAGAAGGTGTTTCTCGATGAAAAGCGGGAATCGGGTCTGTTGCGAGAACTGCCGAAAGAGACGTCGACGATCAGCTTGTTGATTGGCCCGGAAGGCGGATGGACCGATGAGGAACGGAGTATGGCGGAGAGTTCAGGCTGGAGCTCAGCAAGCCTTGGGCCTCGTGTGTTGCGCGCGGAGACGGCCTGGATGGCGTCGCTGGCGATCTTGCGGGCCTAGCGCTCGCAGGGTTCGCGATTGTTGAGGATGGGGTAGAAGAGACGACGCGAATCACCCTCTTTGCGGCAACTGAACTTGCGCCCGTTGACGAAGATCTGGAGTGCGTCGGGCGCGTAGATGACTGCGTTATCGGCGACGTTTGGTTCCATCCAGATGCGAAGAAAGCCCTCATCCTGGTAGTCGGCGACAAGTCTGGTGGGGCTGCTGAAGAGGGCCAGGCCTTGCTTGCCGTCGCTCACGCTTGCCGTTTCGCGAGAATACCAGCGCAAGTATTTGTCCTGTGCACGGGCAGTGATCAGGTTAGCTTCGGGGCCCTTGAGGTTGAGCAGATCCTGAGCGGGGGCCAATACGAAGTAGAGCGCAATCAGAACGCCACTCACCCCGCAACACCCCGGACGACAGCCGCTACAGGTGCTGAGCCAACAGGGATCATCGTAAAGAGCGGTGCTGTCTTTTGGCGCTTCGAGACGATGTTGCCGAGGCGGATGATAGCCAAGTCGCCCGACCGCTGGTTCAGCACAAGGGCCATCTGACTATCGGGCGTGAATACTATGCAGCGGGGGTTGTTGCCAACTGCGATTACGGCGGCCAGTTTTTGAGTGCGTACATCGAGAACAGATACCGTGTCGGTAGAAGGGCTGGTGACGAAGAGATATTGCGGCTGACGCGAGACTGCCATCGGCCCCGGGGACTTGCCGCTTAACAACGTAGCGGCAACCTGGGATTGATAAGGGTAAACCACGACTACGCCGTCGAGGCCTTCGCCGGTGATGAAGAGCTGGCCACCGTCGGAATTGAAGCAGAGGTTCTCTGGGCGGATCGGCAACGGCAGTTCAACGACGATCTTGCCACTATCGCTGTCAACCATGGAAAGTTGACGCTCCCGATCGTGAGCGACGATCAACATTCTGCCGTTCTGGAGGTAACGCAACTGGCCCGGGGTCTGATCTAATTTTGCGATGAGAAATTGTTTATCGCTGGAATTGCGCAGGATTCCAACTTCGTTTGCGCCCTCAAATGAGACAGCAACATGAGGCGAGCCAGGCGATACAGCGATGCTTCGAGCACGGGCCGGCAGCGGCCACTGTGAACGCGTGGCAAAAGTTACACGATCCACGGCGAGCAGGTTCTTGTGATCGGTCGAGAGGCCCCAAATGGTGGAGGCATCGTGATTGAGCCAAACGGATTCAGGCGCGAGTGGCGTCTTGAGTTTGCGGGTGATGGTGGTTTCGCTGACGCTGACTTCTTCAACCGCGCCGTTGTCGCTAACGCTCAACAGGAAGTCCTGATCGGGGACATCGATCAATTGCACCGGGCGACCGCTGGGCTTGATGCGTTTCTTTTCGAGAGAGAAAGCAGCCAGGTCGACGATGGCAATATCTCCCGAGTCGCGGGTGGCGACAAAAGCAAATCCAACAAAGGCATTCTTCGTACGAGAAGCGCAGCCGACGAGGCCGCTTGCCAATCCACTCACCAACAAAGATCTACGCGAAAGCACACTCGTTATTATGAACCTTATAAGATGTGGCCTGCCTTATTGTTTGCCCTGCAGCTTCCGGTAGCCTTACCGGCACCGCTTGAAGAATGGAAAGCGGAGATCGAAGCACGGGCTTTTCACCGTATCGAAATCATTCGGATTCCTGGAGATCCCGTACCTGATGAAGACCGCGAGGTGCTGTTCTCCTATTTCAACCAGCCCGACTTTGCAGCCCAGTTTTCACGCACACAGGCGCTTACCTTTCGTTACGAGAGGGCGGGGCGGACGCGGAGTCTGATCCTGCTCAATCTGCCGATGATGCAGAACACGCAGAATTCACCGGCGGCTTTGATTGCGCATGAGCTGGGGCATTTGTGGCTGGCATCGCTTGGATTCTCACCACCTGTCTATGAGCCTGGGCCCAAGGGGTGCCTTGCGATTCATACCGGTGACATAGTGCAACACATTCTGCTGCGGGCTGAGAGTGATCGCCGTGGAATTCCGTGGCGGCCACCTTATGAGCGCGACTATACGGCGGCTAGTGAATCGTTGCGCAATGCGCCGGCTCAGGGTTTGGGTGACGACTGCTTTCGCGCACAAAGGCTGAGCCTGATGGTGGATGTGCGAACGGGATTTGAGACGAAATCATTTGCCGCCAGGGAGGAGTATTTGTCGCTGCTTGCAAAGCAGGACCCGCAAGCCGAGGCGATCGCGATCGAGCTGATTGAGTTGTTCGACGGCAGGCTTGGCCTTGAGAAGACGGCTTACGAGTGGGCGCTCGAGCAGTCGCGGACAGCGGTGAATCGTCTCATTGGCATTACACCTGCGCCATAGCTCGCCACGTGTCGGCTATCCTGATTCTTGGCATGTTGGAGATTCAAGCAGAAGACCTCCGGCCGGGCGTAATTTTGATTCGCCTGTCTGGCAAATTGATGATGGGCCCGGAAAGCGCCTCGCTTGAGGCGATGGTGAACGAGCGCCTCGACGCGGGTGCGAGGCATATCGTGTTTGAGCTTTCGGGCTTGAAGCAGCTCGATTCCACCGGGATTGGCCGGTTCATCTCGACGTTCAATCGATTGATTCAGGTAAAGGGTACGCTTGGCATGGCCGCCGCGATGCCCGTGGTGCGGCAGAGCTTTCGCGTCACGCGACTCGATACAGTGTTCAAGTTTTACGATACCGACGCTGAGGCGATTGCGGCGATTCCGGTGGTCTAGATATCACTCCAGGAATTGGAATGAGTGCAAGGGATGCTACATTTTGGGCATGGAACTGGCCATTCAAATTCAAATCGAAGAGTTACCTGAAGGATTGTTTCTGGCAACTTCTGAGGAATTGCCTGGCTTGGTAGCGCAAGGCAGAACCGTCTCTGAGGCGCTAGAGATCGCCCGGGATGTCGCCAGAAAACTGATTGAAGCGCGTCGAGACCGTGTTGCTGCTTAAGTAGGCTGTTGATGCCCATAAGTATCTGTGAGGGAATCATGTTGACCACAACGCGAAAGCCGTCTACTGTTGGCGAAATTCTGACGGAAGAGTTCATGAAACCGAAGGGGCTTACCCAGGCTGCTCTGGCGGAGGCTATGGGTTTGCAGCGGAAGCATGTCAATGAGTTGTGTAATGAACGTCGCGCTGTTACCGCTGCCACAGCACTGATCCTTGCCCGTGTATTTGGGAATAGCGCCGGGTATTGGTTAAACGTGCAGCGTCGAAGCGATTTGTGGAAGGCATTGCACTCTCTAAAAGAACGACAACGAATTGATCGGGCCAAGCCGCTCAACCGTGCTGCCTAGTCAATCGGGATGCCTCGGGGTTCACGTAAATTGATCCCGAAGGAGAATAAACAGATGCTTCTGTATATGGGACCATTTCGATGTGGAGCCAAGTTCTGAAGACGTCAAAGAAGTTTATGCCTTGTTTGGCCTTGCCTACTATCATGGCGAATGCCTTTATAGAGGGTTGTGCAATTTGTACGTGGGCGTCCATGTCCAATCGGGGTTTGGAGTGTCGCGTGCTCGAATTGAAGAACTGCACAATGAGGCTTCAAAATTAACTCCAGGACTGATTGTTGAGAAGTTGAGTCCTTCAATCTCCTAGGAGTTGCTACTCCAACTTCAACGGGCCGTGGAGAAGCGAAATTATCTCGCGCATGCCTTTTGGTTTAAGGAGATCCACAAACTGCACACCAGCGAAGGCACGAAGTCCGTAGTTGCGGACTTAAAGTCGTATGCGAAAGAGTTCAGATGCGTTGACGTAGTCATTGAGCAACTGGTGCGAAGACAAATGGAGAAGCGTGGAATTTCTGAGCAGCAGCTAGAAGCTTGTATTTCTGAGGTGGCCGAAGTGCCTGTTGAGCCTTATTGGAATCAACGGCGTCTGCGGAAACAGGAAGATGTGATTGCAGTTTATGAAGTACCGATTGAATCTGGGGGTCGAGTGCATGTATTTCAGACAGCGGATCAAGTCATTTGGGAACTGTGCGAAGTGGGCCTTGGCTACTCGCGCTTTGGAATTCCTGGGAGGGAATGGGAGAAGTCCGCTGCTTTCAACCAACTCCTTCCGGCACTAGTGAACCCGCGCCCGCCCGTTACTGTCCCTTGGAATTACGAAATCGCATTTGGTAATGCTGCCGTATTACAGGTCAAGGGGCTCAACAAGAAGAATCAAATTATCTTCAAGCTTCGAAACACGCGCGAGAAATAGATACTATTTCCACTTCAAAGGCTGCCATACAATTTCCTAAATTGATTTTTGACAAATAGTTCGCTCAAGCTATTAGCGAACCAAATGGTTTCATTCGCTTTTCGAGAACTGTCTTGGGAAATTTGCCTGATCCGCACAGGTAGAAAGAACCGAAGTCTTTGTACCAGTCGCCATCGGGTGCGAATGGATCTGTCTTAATCCATTCTTGAAGTCTGAGCAGGTCGTTGATTGAAATTTTGCGTTCGTCAACGCGAAGCAATAGATGCTGCCAGACTGGCCTGGGGAGGTCAGCGAACTTGATCTTCGGCAATAGAGTTCTTCCCGAAAATGGATCGAATCAGGTCACGGCCCGCAATTTCCTTCGAGGCGGGATTTGACTCTTCTATGAATTGCTTGTAGGAGGATTTGAGTTTGGCCTTCGCTTGGGCTTCAGCACGAACGCCTCTCTCTGCCAGAACGACCAATGCCCTGCTTGCAGTCACGTGTTCCTTCTTTGCAAATCGCCGCACTTCAGCAGCGAGGGAGGCAGGCAATGTGACGCTTTGCCGGATAGATTTGATAGAAGAGGGGTTTCGAGCTGCCATGTAGGAAGGATATCAGGTGCGTGCACCAGTGTGGTGCACTCAAGCAGGGAAGGGCTTGCGATCGAGGCCTGGCACGATTTTGATAGCCGTCTTGTAGTACAGCTTCTTCAAAGTGTCGTCGTTCAGGCCAAGCCCATACATCTTCCAGAAGGCGTGACGGCGGCGGTAATACTCGAAGTATTCGTCGCTTGATTCGAGCACACGGAAGTAGGTGTAGTATTCCGAAGGTGCCCAGACATCTTTGCCAAAGAGCACACGATCTGCGTATTTCTGCAGCCACTGGTTGGCAAAGCGGGGCTGGCGGCCCAGCTCGGCGATCACTGCGGCAATGTCGGTGTAGAGATTCGGCATTGCCTCCATCTGCTGGCCCAGGCTTGCGAGATCGTTGCCGTACCAACGCAAGTGCGCCGAGATGAAATTGGTCTTGGGGTGCGCCTTAAAGAGCCGTTCGCTCTCCTGCATCAACTCTTCCCACGATCCGTCTTTTTCAGCGGTCCTGCGGCGGCCAGGGAATTCCTTGAGTTCGAGCCAGCGCTCGTTCGTCTTGTCCCACGGATCCCAGAACGGCTTGGGGTCAGCGGTGTGGATCAATACGGGTGCCTTGTATTTGGCGCAAACCTCAAAGACATCAAACCAGCGCTTGTCATCAGCCGGGATGCGCTTGCCAGCCTTGTCTCGCGTCGTCATGCCAAAGTTTTTGAAGAGCTTCAGGCCTTGAGCACCATCCTTGAACGATTGATCCAGGGTATCGGCGACACGCCTGGCATAATCGGGCGCGTCCATGTTTTCGAAATCCAGATTGGCAAAAATGATAAACCGCTTGGGGTAAGCGCTCTTCATATTTTTTAGAACGGCTCTTCCCTTGTCGCCATAGTTGCCGTTGAGGTTGACCATCATGGTCATGTTCAGGGCATCCATATCCTTCACCAGCTTGTCGAGCTGCGCGGCCGGCATAGTGCCGTTCTGGTGGTTGTGGATGTCTATGTGGGGGAACTTCGAACGGGTGATCTCTCGAGCTGGAACCTTAAGAGTGGACTTCGGGTTGTAGTCTTCAAAAAGAATCTGCCCGCTCAAGGGAGCGGCTAAAGTGGCAAGCAGGGAACGGCGGCGCATCAGTTGCTATTCTTCCACGGCAGCAACGGAGATGCAGTGCATGCCCGCATCGTGCAGCTTGCCATCGGGGGTAAGCCCGTAGTACGGCATCGTGCCAAAGCGCGCAAAGAGCAGGCTGCGGACAAGGTTTTCTGCGGGGCCTTCCTTGAACGTGGTGACTGCGTACATGGCGATCCCGAGGGCATGTATTCGTTCGAGGGAAGGGCATCGACCACAGGCGCGCTCGGGCAACGCCACGGCGGTGCGCTGAAGAGTGTACGCTCGGCTTTTACCGTTTTCGATGGCGGCCAACCTGCGAATTTCAAACACCTGCGCCAGCCTCCTCTTTGACCTCCACCAGGTCTGTATGCTTGAGCAACTCATACACGGCATCGTGCAATTGCAGGGCAAGACTGCCGCGATCTTTTGTCGTCATACCGATGGTTGAGATGGGGTCGCCAATGCGAAGCATCACTTTGCCGGGAGATACCGTACCCGAACCGAACGGCAGAATCTTCTCACTGCCTGCAATCGCAACCGGCACTACCGAAGCACCGGAATTGATCGCGATGTAGAAAGCGCCTTCTTTGAAAGGCTTCAATTTCGAGTCGGCAGATCGGCCACCTTCAGGGAAGATCAGAACGCTGATGCCGCGTTCACGAATCATCTTGCCTGCCTCGGCCATGGCCTTGATAGCCTCGCGAGGATTGTCGCGTGGTACGGCGATGTGGCCGGCGCGGCTCAAGTGATAACCAAGGAAAGGAATCTTGAAGAGGCCTTTTTTGGCCATAAAACGAAACTGCACAGGGATCGCAGCAAGGATGCAGGGCGTATCCATATAGCTCAAGTGGTTGGCCACGAAGACGTAGCTGCCGTTGGGGTCAATCTTCTCTAAGCCTTCGACTTTCATGCGAACAAAGCTGACGCGCAAGAGCATGCGAGCCCAGTCGCGCGCAATGGCAACCTGCATCCTTCCCGTGGTCTCAAAGAGGGACACAAGCAGATTTACAGAACCATATGCAACGGTGCAGAGGATGATGAGTGGGTCGATGATGAACAACGCCCGCAGTTGAGCCAGCATGTACTTTATCTATTGTAGAAGCGGACGGGCCTCGCCTACGACGAAGAGTGAGCCTGTGATGAAAATTACTGCGTCTGGCGGAGCGTGTTCGAGCATGGCAACTGCCTCGGCCACGTGTTCGCAGACATACGAGTTGGGATGCGGGAAGAGCCCGCGGATCGATTCGGTCTCAAGGGATCTCTGTTGATTGGAGCGCGTCAAGATCAGCCGGCTGGCAACAGGAAAGAGTTCTGCGGCGATACCTGTGACTTCCTTATCCCGCATGACACCGAAGATCATCCAGATCTCACGATCCCGGAAGTGCCGATCAATGAATTGGCGCAGGCGTCGCGCTGCCGAGGGGTTGTGAGCACCATCGAGATAGATCAGCGGATTACGCCTGATCAGCTCAAGACGCCCGGGCCAGGTGGCCTTTGCGATACCGCTTGCGATTACCGGCGGTTTGATGCCGAGAAACCAAAGCGACACGGCGGCGGCAAGACTGTTGCCCACCTGATGCTCTCCAGGCAGAGGGCAGTCGACCTCAAGCTCTACCCCAGCTTTTTCGGCCCGGTAGTGGCAGCCATCCACCCTCAGTTGCAAGTCGGAGATCCGCCAGGTGGCGACATCTTCGAGGTCATCGGCAACAAAAAGATGCTTGATTTGCGGATGCTGCAAGCCCAGAACTACTGGCCGGCCCGGCTTGATAATGCCGGCCTTCTCAACCGCAATCTCCTCAATCGTGTTGCCGAGATACTGCTGGTGGTCAAGATCTACAGGAGTGATCACGCTTAAGAGCGGGTCCACCACGTTTGTAGCATCGAGACGGCCACCGAGGCCAACCTCAAGCACGAGGCGCTCCACCTCAGCCTCGCGAAAGAGCCAGAAACCCATGGCTGTCACGGTCTCAAAATAAGTGGGGTGACAATCAATTTCACCGGCAGCAAGCAGACGCTCTGAGACCAGATGGATCACGTCAAAGGCACGGGAGAAATCGGCTTCGCTCACCGGCTGGTTGTCGATGCGGATACGCTCGGTCGGGCTGACGAGATGAGGGCTCGTGAAAAAGCCAGTTTTGAATCCGGCCTCGCGCAGGCCGGATTCGATCATTGAGCATACGCTTCCCTTGCCGTTGGTACCGGCCACATGAACTACCGGACAGGAATATTGGGGGTTGTCTAATTCTTCAAGCAGGCGCCGGATGCGGTCAAGCCCAAGCTTGATCGTCTTGACTTCATTGCCAAGCGAATAGAGGTAATGAACCGATGCCGGGAAATCCATTTACGGCAGTGCAGGCTTGGTATCGCAACCATACGAACTGGGGATGCGACCGCCCTTGTTGAGTTCTTTATAACCGATTTCGGTGTTGTAGTAAATGCGTGAGACCAGGCTCTTGGTAATGCGGAAAAACTGATGGCCCTGGTCGATACCGAATTCACTTTCGTTATCGAGAGTTTGAAGGACACGGATCTTGTCGGCGTCGCTCAATTGGATGAAGGGCTTCTGAAACTTGCCATTGGTATAACCATCGAGCCAACCCAGACCTTCAAGAAATCGAACACGCTCACCATTGGGCCCGTCAGTGAGGAAGAGATCGATATAACGATGGACGAGGGCTGCTTTGGCACCTGGGGTGTCGGTAACGGGGATGATGAGGTCCCCCAGCACTTCCACGGTAGCCAGTTGGTGTTCGTCAAGGGTCTGGGCGGTCCATGTGGCGGCCATGGGTTGAGCCATGGCTACGATCGAAACGAGCCCTACCCCGGCTTTAAGGGCCTCTCGGCGTGGAAGTACAAATTCACTCATCTTAATTTCACTCTATATCAAGTTCCAGGTCTTCAGCAGCCAGGCGTATTCAAATGCGATTTCATGGATGCGGTCATAGCGGCCGGATGCGCCAAAATGCCCCGCACCCATGTTGACCTTAAGCAGGATTTCGCTGGGCTTCAGATTCTTTTCGCGCAGGCGGGCCACCCATTTGGCTGGTTCCCAGTAAGCGACTCGCGGGTCGTTGAGTCCGGCGGTAACGAGCATCGGCGGATACTCGGCCTCGCGTGTGTTGTCGTAAGGGGAATATTCGCGCATCGTGAAGAAATACTCGGGGTCGGCAGGATTGCCCCACTCTTCGTATTCACCCACCGTCAACGGCAAAGTAGCGTCAAGCATCGTGTGAAGCACGTCGACGAATGGCACATGAGCTAGCACTGCACCAAAGAGGTCTGGCCTCATTGTGATTGCGCCGCCCACAAGCAGCCCCCCGGCACTGCCGCCTTCGATGATCAACTGTGCTGTGGTTGTCCAGCCCCTGGCGATCAGGATCTCAGCGCACGAAATGAAATCGAGAAAGCTATTGCGCTTCTTCTTCATGCGGCCTTCGTCGTGCCAGGGCTGGCCCATCTCGGCGCCACCTCGCACCTGCGCAATCGCATAAACGACTCCCCGATCGAGCAAGCTCAAACGCGAAGTGCTGAAGGTGGCATCGGAGTTGGCACCGTATGCGCCGTAGCCATAAAGCAGCAAGGGATGCGGCCTCGTGCGATCCAGATCCTGCCGATAAATCAGCACCACCGGCACCTCTACCCCGTCGTGGCTTGTAGCGTGCGTACGTTCTACGGCGTAGCGCTCGGGATGAAAGTCGCCGGCAACCGGCGTTCGCTTCTTCAACTCATGCTGGCCGGTGGCGAAATGGAAATCAAAGACACTGGGCGGAGTGATAGGGGACTGGTAGACGTAGCGCATGGTGTCGTCTTCGAAATCTCGATTGCCAGTAAGCCCAACTGCATAGGCGGCCTCGTTAAATTCAAGGCTGTGCCACTGCTCATCGTCAGCCTTGCGGTAGCGAAAGCGCCGCAGGCCGCCGATGCGTTCGGTAACGATCAGATAACCCTTGAGTGCAGTGACCTGTTCGAGATAAACATCCGAGCGATGCGGCAGAACTTCTTCCCATGCGCTCTCGGCCCAGTTGTTGACTGGCGTGCGGATCAGCCGGAAGTTGCGCCCGCTGTCATTGATGCGCAGATAGAACCAATCACCCTGGTGCGTGAGGTTGTACTCGATGTCCTGTTGTCTTGTCCGGAAGATTTCGAATTGAACATCGCTGGCACCGGCGTCACAAAGCCGTAGCTCGGTAGTGGTGGAAGATCGCGTCTCGAGGATCAGATACTTGCTGCTGCGGGTCTTGTAGATATCGACCCGGAAGCGCTCGTCACTCTCTTCATAGACGAGAGCGTCGACGTTTGCTTCCTGCCCCAGGCTATGCCTGAAGATGCGATGCGGCCGCCTGGCTGCATCGAGCACGTTGTAGTAAAACGTGAGGTTGCCGGCAGCCCAGGCGAGGGAGTCGTAAGTGCGCTCAATGCGATCGGGATAAAGAATTCCGGCCGCAAGATCCTTGATGCGGATCGTATAGTCTTCATCGCCTTCAAGGTCTGTGGAGTAGGCGAGCAGACGATGGTCGGGGCTGGTTTCGAGCACACCGACGCGGAAGTAATCCTGACGCTCAGCCAGTTCATTGGAATCAAGGAAGATCTCTTCGACGGCGTCGAGGCTTAGGTGCTTGCGGCAGTAAATCGGGTACTGCTTACCCTCTTCTGTCCTTGTGTAATAAAAGTAGGGGCCATCCTTCACCGGGACGCTCAGGTCGCTTTGCTGGATGCGGCTCAGTATCTCTTCGTACAGAAACTTCTGCCTGTCTTCGGTGTGCGCCATCGCAGCGGTGGTATGAGTATTTTCCGCCTCAAGGTGCGCCAGCAACTCGGGATTTTCTTTGTCGCGTAACCAAGCGTAGTCGTCGACCCATGTCTCTTCGTGGAGGGTGTATTCGACCGGACCCTTGCGAACCAAAAGCACCTGCATACTATTGAGGCTAGCTAAACTCTATCTATGTCCCGCTTGTTATGCGTATTTCTTTTTGTGATTTCGGCTTTTGGGCAGCCTCTTTCGATTGAGGGAGACCGCCTGCGGGCCCATATCCGCTTCCTTTCGAGTGACTTGCTGGAAGGGCGTGCGGTTGGCACCCGCGGTGGCGAATTGACGACTCAGTATCTCGCCTCGGCCTTTGAGGCCGCCGGGGCAAAGGGTGCTGGGGATGGCGGTACTTTCTTTCAACGCGTCCCACTGGCTGGTGTGCTGGTGAGCCCGGCCTCCCGCATCACCCTCGGTGGCAAGCCGCTATTGTGGCGCAAAGATTTTGTCGGTTCTACGCACACGCAGGAAGAAGAAGTGAACCTTGCGGCTCCTCTGGTATTTGTCGGACACGGCATTCGGGCACCTGAATTCGGCTGGGATGATTACGCTGGGGTGGATGCAAAGGGCAAGATTGTAGTTCTCTTTACGGGTGAGCCACCCAGTGAAGATCCAGCCTTCTTCGGCGGAAAGGCGCTGACTTACTTTGGCCGCTGGACCTATAAATTTGAAGAAGCCGCGCGACAAGGCGCCACCGGGGCAATCATCATTCATACCGAAGCAACGGCCTCCTACGGCTGGAATGTAGTCGAAAACTCCTGGGCACGCGAAGATATTCAGTTGGAGCGTAAAGTGACAGACCCCGCCCTTCGTGTAGCCGCCTGGATCTCAAGCACTGCCGCAACTCTGGCCGGCCTGGACGTTGAAGATCTACTCCGCAAGGCTGACACAAAAGGCTTCACCGCAATCGCGCTCACTCAAACCGCGCAAGTCGACATCCAGGCGAAGCTCCGCAAAATCAAATCTCAAAACGTAGCGGCCAGAGTGCAAGGCTCCGACCCTTCCACCGGTGATGAACATATCCTGTACTCCGCCCACTGGGATCACCTCGGTGTGGGCCTCGAAGGCGAAGACCGCATCTTCAATGGAGCCGTCGATAACGCCAGCGGTTGCGCGATGCTGATTGAATTTGCCCGCGCCTGGGCGGCGATGAGCCCGCGTCCTCGCCGGAGCGTACTCTTT
>CAZZGS010000022.1:0-253 GCA_964653845.1 uncultured Bryobacter sp. | reverse complement strand
TTCTTGCCGTCACGGGAGAAGAGAGCGGCTTGCGCGGCTCGGATTACTATACCCGCAATCCGCTGCTGCCACTGGCTGCGGCGAAGTTGAATATCAATGTGGACGGCATCGTACCGGGCGGCAAGCCCGGCGGATTACTTGCTTTAGGTGAAGACAAGGCAAACGCCTGGCCGCTCATTGAAGAAGCAGCCAGGCGTTACGGGGTCGCCTTGCGTCCAGACCCGAGGCCCGAGGCCGGCGCGGCATTCCGCAG
>CAZZGS010000021.1:9937-18909 GCA_964653845.1 uncultured Bryobacter sp. | reverse complement strand
AAGCCGTCAACATCAGCCAGAGCGAAGAGATGGAAGCCAAACTCAAAGCAGCCGGTATCCCCGTCAAGTTCCTCCGCATTGCCGGAGCCGCCCACGGCCCCACCTTCCCCGGAGCCACAAACCCGTCAGACTATCTGGCCGAAATGGTCCGCTGGTTCAATCTACACCTGATCCGCAAATAAGAGCGCATCAATTGCCTGACCGCGCACCCAACCTCAACCAGTTCTTCCGGCTTAGGCCATTCTCAGTCCCAGGCTAATTTCGACAACAATAGGCAAATCCCGATTGTTATACACTAATGACGGCAAAATTGCTGCCACTGAAGCGAGGTTACCTGTTATGTCCGCTAGCCGTTTCGTTTGGGTCTTGTGCATCTTTCCCAGCCTGGGCTTGCTCCCTTCCAATTTGAAGGCTCAGCAAACAACAGGCCCATTTACTCTCGAACAAGCCCGACGCGGTGCCGAACTGTATGTAAGTACTTGTGCGGGATGCCATGGCCTCGAATTGACAAAGGGTGGCGCACCTCCATTGATCGGTACTTCCTTTCTCGAAAAGTGGGGGTCAAGATCAGTGCAGTCACTGTATCAAGCGGCTTCTCAAATGCCCCCTCAGGCCGGCGGCACTTTGCCACTGCAGACTTATGTGGACATAACGGCTTATCTTCTCGAACGCAATGGCCAGGCCCCAGGCGATGCAACTTTGAAGCCCGGCACTCCTGCATTGCTTGAGAGAAAAGTTGCCGCCTCGGCAGGAAGCGAGCTGCGCGTAGCTCCACCACCTCCGCAAAGAATTCAAGGTGCCACTAGTGCGGTTCCCGTTCAGAGCGGCCCGACGCAGCGTGAACTGAACGCGGCTTACACTTCTAAGGCCGACTGGCTTTACCACACGCATGATTACACAGGCTCGAGATACTCGCCCGCTTCCGGGATTACTCCGGAAAATGCGTCTCATCTGCGTGTAGCCTGCGCTTTCCAACTTGGCGAGCAGAGCAATTTTCAGACGGGTCCGCTGGTATATAACGGCCTGATGTACCTCACTGGCGTACGAACCACGGCAGTGATCGATGCCCAGGATTGCACGCTTTTGTGGAAGCATGAATGGGTGCCGAAAGCAAAGGAAAGCTGGCTCAACAACCGGGGAGCCGCCCTCAAGGATGGCTACCTGGTGCGCGGGACATCCGATGGATATTTACTGGCATTGAACAGCGCAACGGGAGAACTGATCTGGGCCAGGCGAGTCGCCGACACCAGTACTGGCGAAGCATTCACCATGGCGCCGATGATCTTTGAGGACAAAATTCTCATTGGCCCTGCGGGCGGCGAAAACGGCATCTCCGGTTGGGTGGGCGCATTTCGTTTGAGTGACGGCGAGCCGCTCTGGCGCTTCCGAACCGTGCCGGGCGCGGGTGAGCCGGGCTCGGAGACCTGGAAAAACCCAAAGAAAATTCACCTGGGTGGTGGCGCCGTCTGGACCCCCTTTTCCCTCGATGTAGAAAAAGCCGAGCTTTTCGTCGCAGTCACCAACCCAGCCCCCGATCTGCCAGCCCATTTACGGCCGGGCAACAATCTCTACACCAATTCCATCGTGGCTCTCGATGTTCGCACGGGTGAACTGCGCTGGTTCAAGCAAATGGTTGCCAGTGATTCACATGATTGGGATCTCACCCAAGTGAGCCCCCTCTTTCAGGCCAACATAGGGGGCCGTGATGTGAAGCTTGTTACCACAGTAGGCAAGGACGGCATGCTTCGCACATTGGACCGCGAAACGAAAGCTGCCCTCTATGAAACCGCAATTACAACGATTGAGAATTACAACGTGCCGGTCACTAGCAGTGGCGTACATGCTTGTCCCGGGATTCTCGGTGGAGTTCAGTGGAATGGCCCCGCCTACAATCCACAGACCCGCATGTTGTACACCCCGGCGGTTGACTGGTGTGGCACCTTCACCGCAAGCAAAGACGACGCGGTGGAGTTTCATCTCGGCGCTAATTATCTGGGCGGCAGCTTTCGCGCCGACTCGAAGCGACAGGGTTGGATATCAGCTGTCGATGCGGTAAGCGGACAAATGCGCTGGAAGTATCAATCCCCGCAGCCAGTGGTCGCGGCGGTAACGACGACGGCCGGCGGCATGGTCTTCGGCGGTGAATTGACAGGGCACTTCATCGCGCTCGATGCCAAGACGGGAAAGGTTCTGCATCGCTTTCAAACCGGTGGGCCGATCGGCGGCGGTGTAATCTCTTATGAAGTCGGCGGCAAGCAACATGTCGCCGTTATGTCCGGTAAACCGTCCCGCTTTTGGTCAACCAATCATGCCGGCTCACCTACGGTTTTCGTATTTACTCTGCCTTAAGACTACTTACGGGAGTCTTTGCCAGGCTCATCGTATGGGGCACCTGTACCCGACGAACCCATGAAGAACTTTTGCCCGTCTGCGAGAGTGACGTCGCGGCCGTTGGCACGATTCGAGCGGTCTTTCGCCTGATAACCATCGACAACAATTTGCTGCCCTATTTGAAGGGAGTCTCTCTTTAAGCCGCGCCTCAACAGGCTGTTGGGTGTTCCGCCTTCGACCATCCAGATTTCCTTCTTGCCACCGGGTTTGGTTACTTCCAGATGAATCCAGGTGTGTGGGTTGATCCACTCCACTTTGACCACCGGCCCCTTCAACAGAAGCGGGAGATTCGGATCGAACTCCGCACCAAAGGCGTGGTGCGCAAAGGCATTCTGCCCTGGCACCAGCGACAGAACGCTGGCGCCAAGCGCCACTGCCAGCAGCCAATTCTTTGAACTCATGATTTGCTTCATTTTACTTAGTTGCCTTTTTCTCGATCTGGGCTTCCAACTCACGCGCGCCCCTCATAATCCCGGTGAATGAATAATTCCCCTCGTGACAGGCATACTCGTAAATGCGATCATTCGTCGCAGGCCACAAGATCTCTCCACTCCAGGGTTTTGTCCAAACGGTTGGGTCGTCTACAGTAAATGAGTAGAGCAGCGATTTGTCGTCAAGTCGCTTGAACTTCTCGATGACATGTAAAGTCCTGGTAGCACCGGCCAGCGCCGGGTAATCGTTGAAATTTGTCGTATCGACAACAAGCGTGTCGCCATCCCAACGGCCAATCGAGTCGCCCAGCCATCTCCGGATGTCGGACGGTTCATGCTGGCCATTGATGCGAATTACACGCGCATCGTGAACCATCTCATTGAGCAGCATGACCGTGTCTTTCGTCTGCACAATCTGCTTTAGATTGTTATAGAGGATGGGCAGCATAGGGGGCCCGCCCCCCGAGCCAAAGGACAATAGACACCGTTCGGCCACAGGGCGCAATTCAGGGTCGTCATAGGGCCCGGGCGATATCCCTTCCTTGATCCAGAATGCATCGCCGCGATTCGGCCGCGCATAGACGGCACGCGCCGCCGCACGCTTCTTTCCTTCGGCCGTCAATGCTGGCATTTGGCCGTTTACCGGGTTGGTAATGAGCGACGTACGCCACTTACCATCGATCTTGAACGACCCCGAACCGTTATCGATCCACACGGTGTTGTAGCCGCCGACGTTGCCAGAAGCTCCTTCTGAGCCATCACCACCGGCAGGAGGGGCTTTCCGGTTCGGATCGCTCGATTTGCTGGTGGCCGCTTTGAACGCCGCAGCCCTTTTAGCCACGTCTATGGCTTCAGCATCGGTCAGTGTCAGTCTCTCGCCAAGAGCAACAGGGCGGACCAATGGAGTTAGCGTCGCAATATCGTAAACTCCAGAGAGATCGGGTCGCCCATCGGGAGTGCGCGGAATTTCGGCACTCCAGGCAGAGACCACCATCCCAAAAAGCAAAACATTTTGTAAACGCATACTTACCTCTTTAGCGGATTCCGCCGGTATTGGCCGTACAACAACTCCTCAACGAATTCGACACACTTAAAGTCCATGAGCCGGGCGTCCTTCTCCATTCTTCGATAGAGGGGCAGAGAGATTTTCCACGGCACGGTAAACACTGCAGGATCCGTGATCGTCGCTTCATACTGTATATGATTCGGCGTCATGTATGTGTAGCGTTCCACCACTTTCAGCTGATTGCTGTGGTGGGTTCCGGAACGGTCAAACCAAGTCTGGTCATTGAAACCAGCCACCTCGACAACCAATGCGTCCCCCTCCCAACGGCCTATAGATTGTCCCATCCACGAATCCGTCTCGGCGGGTCCAAGATCTTTGAAACTAACGTCCCGATAGGCGCCAGCATACTCGTATGCAATGAAGAACTGCTTCTGGTTCTGAACAATCTGAAAGGGAAAAGGCATGTAGGTGGCCCTGGGCACCCCAGGCAAATAACACCGGATCTCAGGGTCTCTGTCGATCCACAGTTTGCGGTTCTCATCCCGCAGCTTCGCCGCTTCCGGCTTATAGGGAATCTTCCCACCTTCGACAATCCCCAGCCCGCCTGGCACTGACAAAACAGCACCTACGGCCAACAGCGGCGCGGCCGTTAGCGGTCCGTGCGGTCCATCGCGCAGCATCAGCGAATGACGCGCCGCATGGCGCTCCACATCGAAGTGGGCAGAGCTAACTGCCTGCCAGATGCCATTGAAATCAGGCTTCCCGTCTGGCAATCGTGGCGTCTGCGCCCAAAGCGAGGACATCAACAGCAGATTCAAAAGGTAAATCAATTTCATAGGCTCAAAACTCCCTCGTCAAAACAGCTTAACTTATCATGTCCGGCAGAACTTTAGTAAAACGCGATCCAACGGCCGGAGAACGCGACGCCAGTCCACAAGGCAAGCGAGATCAAGGCGGTAAGCCAGCGCCACAGCGATTGGCACTCACTGGCGAGCACTTTTTTTCTTATGGTAAAGGCAAAACTGGTCGCCAGCACCAAAAGCCCCATCTTGTACCAGAACGGCGGACTGTAGTAGCACTTGATCGCCTCAGAAAGAAACATCGGCACGCCGGTTGCGATGATTGCAACAAGCGATCCTTTCAGCCATGGGTGAACCTTGGACGCCAGTTCTGCAATGGGTTGCGTCCGAAGGCCAAATCCCATCAGTCTCAAGTCCATCAACAACACGGAGCCACCCAGCATCGACAGCGCCAGCAAGTGAACGCATTGGATGACTGGAAACAGCCACAGCGATTCCCGCACTACGGTGCCGATCGTTGTCGCTTCAAACCATTTGAAAAGCGGTAAGAGATCCATCCCTGTTACCTTGTACCCTTATCGAACCAATTGTAGGCTTGCATGCGCCCGCAAATTACCACCGCACACCAGAGCAGAAGTGAGAACCACCCTGCCAGCCGCGCCCGCGTGGGTGGCGTTGGGTCGCAATCCCAATCCGCAACTCGCTTGTAAATAGTGAAATGAAAAAGCACTGCATTGATACCCGTCAAAACGATGAGGATCATCTTGATGCGGAAGAAAATATTACTCGCCGCCCTGACGGGCCCAGAATAGAAGAGCAGCATTCCGCTGATCGCCATGAAGGCGAAACCAGTCAGCGCCCACGGCAAGAGCCGCCCCGCAACCTCCGACACCGGTACTCCTCGCAAACCGAGACCGGCCAATCGCAAGTCGAGCATGGCGATCATGCCTAGAAAGAGGCAGAGCATCAGTACGTGGGTCGTTTCGATGATGGGATAGAGCAGCGTCGACTCACGGATTGCCGTGCTCCCCGCTGTACCTTCGAGCCACTGAACAAAAGGTTGTAAATCCATACGGAACGCGGCTAGTCTAACACAGCAACTTCGTGGGATAGACTAGGCCCAAATGCCAAGCACTATTTCGAGACGATACGCCATGCTGGCTTGTGCAATTGCGGGCACAACCGCTTTCGCCCAGCCCTTGCCACTAGCCAGGAGTCCAGAGGATCTCGGTTTTTCTTCCATACGTCTCCAAACCACCAGAGCTGCTATTGAGGCCAATGTGAAAGAGAACAAAGCGCCCGGTGCGGTTCTGATGATTGCGCGGAAAGGCAAGATCGTCACTTACGACGCAATCGGCTTTCAAGATCGCGGCTCCAAAACTCCGATGAAGAAAGACAGCATCTTCCGTATCGCCTCTATGTCGAAGCCGATTGCCACAGTTGCCGCGATGATGCTTGCCGAAGAGAACAAGCTGGACCTCGGTGCCCCCGTGGCGCAGTATCTGCCAGAGTTTAAGAACGTGAGAGTCGGGATTGAAGGAGTGGCGCCGAAGCGCCCCATGACAGTTCAGGACCTGATGCGGCACACCTCTGGATTGACCTACGGGCTTTTCGGAAACTCCCCAGTCGATCAGCTTTATCGCAAGGCAAACATCTTCGGCGCTGACTCGCTCGCCGGCATGGTGAAGACGATTGCAACGATGCCTCTGCTCCATCAACCAGGTGAGGCATGGGAGTACAGCCTCTCAACGGATGTGTTGGGCCGGGTAGTAGAGGTGGCGAGCGGAATGGACCTTGCGAGCTTGATTGAAATGCGCATCACCGGCCCGCTCAAGATGGTCGACACAGGCTTCTGGGTGAAACAGTCAGGCCTCCCCCGCATAGCGCAGGCGGACACTCCAAACCCTGTCGACCCTGGCAAGAAGCCTGCCATATTCTCTGGAGGCGGCGGCATGTTCTCTACGACCGGGGACTATGCGCGATTCTCACAGATGCTGCTCAATGGTGGCATTCTCGATGGACTTCGCATCCTTTCACCGAAATCAGTGGCGATGATGACATCCGACCAAATTCCACCAAGTGCTACGAGGCAGACTCCTGTAGCGTTGTCGCTAGGAGCTTTTGGACCCACTCCAGAGATGGGCCTCAGCTTTGGTCTCGGCTTTTCGGTTCGGGTCGATCCCGGACGGAGCCCTCTGCCAGGCTCAGTCGGAGACTATTCGTGGTGTGGAATCACCGGCCCCTTGTTCTGGGTCGACCCAAAAGAAAAACTCGTTGTCGTGATGATGGTGCAATCGGGCCCAGAGAGAAATGTACTATGGCGCCAGACGCGGACTATGGTCTATCAGGCAATGACAGACTGAGATCGCGATGCTATCGAAGCGATGTCCGGGCTGGCCCGGCACTCCGCTTTAAGATGTCCGCCGGCGACTTGCGCGCATCAAAGGAAATATCCATAAAGCCGATCATCATTTCTTCCCAGCTCTGGTCGCCCCAGCGCACTTCCTTGCCTGGGTCGGGGTTGAATTTGTTGTTCACTGAATTGTCGAATTTGGCGAAGCACTCGATGATCGACCCAGACCTTAGCTTCAGTGGTTCTTCGGGCTCGTAGCGTATCTGCCAGTTGAAGTCGTAAGCCGGCACGTTCAGTAGCGTCTGCCGCTCACCAGCCTTATCGACCAGTTCGAAGCGGAATGCTTTCCCTCTCACGTGCATATGCGGCCAGAGCCCAACCAGGTGCGCATCGTCGGCGAATTCGAGTTTGGAATTCACCGGGTGGTCACCGGCACCGGGTGGAATTCTAAAGCTGCCATTGACGGCCATCACGGTATAGACGCGCTCTTTGGGAGCTTCTTTAGAGAAGATCAAGCCCACTTTCGATTGATCCTTACCAGGCTTTCCGTTGGAAGTATAGTGCATCTGAAACACCAGATCAGATCCGGCCTTAATGAACTTTGCCTGGCCGGGAGCCATTCGTAAAGGCGGCTTGCCGGGAGCATAGCCAATCAAGTACTCCGCTCCTCCTGGTGAACCTCCAGGAGGCGGAACATAGGCGGCACCTACGGGCGCGTTCTTCATCCATGAGTTCCCCGGCTCGCGCACATAGACGATCATGTGGTGGAGCACCGACCGGTTTCCGGGCCTGACTTCGACGGCTTGCACCCAGCGGTCTTCGGTTAACTTCGTGGGCATGACGAAATAGGTGTAATCGATCGTGCCGCTCGCGGGCACGGAGTAAGACTGAGGCATCTCGACCACCATATCGGGCTTCTGTATATTCCAGCCATCCACAAATTCCAACGGCTTCGGCGCGTCTTTTGGATTGCCTTCCGGTGCCTTGGCTGCGATCCACGCCGTTAAGGTCTGGAGTTCTGCGCTGGTCAGCGAAGGATCGTTTGAAAATCGGCCATGAGCTGGATCGGCGCCCCAAGGCGGCATCTTCTTTTGTGTAACAGCCTGACGAATGGCAGCGGCCCACGGTCGAACCTGCTCATAGGTGAGGAAAGACATCGGTGCTACCTCGCCAGGACGATGGCAGCCCTGGCAATGGCGCTGCATGATGGGCTCCACGTCTTTGTGGAAAGTAGGAACGCTTGCGCCCTGAAGTGAAGGAATCAAGACAACAACGGGGATCCAGAACAGGCGGTGCATAATCTCTCCGATATCGGGTGATAAACAACTGTCTGCTGCGAGTATATATCTTAGCGGGACATTCCATTGCGACAACCCTGTGGCTGCAAGGCAATAATCTGCGCCTCGGCCTTTGGCCCCGTATTCAGAAAAACCTTGACTAGGGCAAACCCGCATGAGCCACGGCAACTCGCAGCATCGCAACCGATGCCCTATGCGAGGCCTTCAACTCTGCCTCAACAAACGTCGGCGCAAGACAAACAAACAGCGTCCGCCCATCTTCACCGCCCAACATACAGGCAAAGGGATTCATCTCGTTCGTGCTGATTTCTTCGAGAATCCGTCCTCCCTCAGCCACCCGCAGCAACCGCGCATGTAACGCATCGGCCACCCACACCGCCCCTTCCGCATCGAGACAAATTCCGTCCGGCGTAACCTCAAGCGCAGCAATCAGCTCACCAACATCGCTGGTCTCGGGCACTTCACCAAACTTCGCCCAGGTCCGCCGCTCCCCCAACACTCCTCCCTCAATCGGGAACGCGCTCAGCCGGCTCATCAGTGTCTCGGCGATAATCATGGTCCGCCCATCGGGCGTAATCACCGTCCCATTCGGGTAGCCAATCCCCTCAGCCGCAACACGCGCCTGACCATCCGGCTCAACACAAATGAGCACCGTCGCACATGCCGCAGCTCCCCCATGCAGATCGAATCCAA
>CAZZGS010000021.1:1789-9927 GCA_964653845.1 uncultured Bryobacter sp. | reverse complement strand
TCAACCACCATGTCGTTCAACGGGTACTCCACCATCAAGGACAAATCCGCATGAACAACCAGGCTGCCATCCGCCTCCAGCCGCATCAGCTTACGGTCCAGCATCGACACAATCAGCATCCGGCCATCAGGCAGAAAGCCCAACCCCGAAGGCTGATTCGGCACATGAGCCACCGTCTCAACCGTCCCATCCAGCGCAACTGCCAACACGCGATGCGTATAGAAGTCAGAGAAGTAAAGCCGGCCATCACGCCAGCGCGGGCATTCGGTAAACGACAAGCCGCTGATCAGGGTAGTGAATTCAGACATAGCCGTTATTCTATTCCACTAGCGATTGATACACCGAGGTCATAAACTTCGACTGGATATCCGTCCCATTAGGCATCATCTGAACCATCAACACCACCACCATCCGGCTCTTCGGGTCCACCTGATAGGTCGTGCCATAAGCTCCGCTCCAACCAAACGCGCCCACAGCGGCCATCCCGCTAGCCCCATACCGGTCCACCGTCTGGAATCCAAATCCAAACCCCAAACCAGTCGAGGAATGCAAAGTACCCGATTGGTTCGAAGTCATCAAGCCAACTGCACGAGGCCCCAGCACCCGCACACCACCCAAACTTCCACCGCTGCGAATCATCTCCAAAAACCGCGCATAATCGCGAGCCGTCGAAGTCAACCCGGCACCACCAGAAAAGCTCTTCCTTGGTCCATCCACATAGGCCCCCTGCCCGCGTGCTCCTTCCTGCGCCCGAACAGCCTTCCCATCCGCACCAGTCATATACAAGTCCGCCAGCCGATCCTTTTCAGCCACTGGTACATAGAACCGCGTGTCCTTCAGCCCCAGCGGACCGGTAATCCGAGTCCGGATAAACTCATCGAGCGACATCCCAGAAGCCTTTTCGACAACACAACCCAGGATGTCCGTGTTGTAGCCATAAACATAAGCCTCACCCGGCTGCGCTACAAAAGGCAGCGTCCCCAGCCGCTCCATCGTCTCGCAAATCGGCTCATCCTTATCCGCTGTATACCAACCATTCCCAGCCGCCGGGCCCAATCCCTTGGCTTCGTACAAAGCCTCAACCTGCGTCTCACGTCCATAAGAAACACCTGCAGTATGAGTGAGCAAATGAGCGATAGTAATCGGCCGCTTGGCAGGCACAATCCTGGGCGCGCCAAACTGATCCTTTTCAGCCACAGTCGTCTTCTTGAAGCTCGAGATGAAATTTCCAACCGGCTCCTGCAGCCCGATCTTCCCATCCTCTACCAGCGCCATTACCGCAGTACTCGTAAGAGCCTTGGTCTGCGAGGCGATCCGAAACAGAGTATTCGGAGTCATTTTCCGCCCAGCCTCTTTATCGCTCCAGCCAACAGCCTTCTCATATACCGGCCGCCCATCCCTCAAAACCAGAGCCACTGCCCCGGCAATCTGCCCCTGATCCACGTATTGCTGCAGCAACCGGTCAATCCGGGTCAGCCTCTCCTCAGAAAGCCCCGTGCTAACAGGGCGCACGGCAACAGCAGGGCTCTGCTGGGCGACAGCAATAGAAAGGCCAAAAGCCAAAGACAGCCAAACGAATCGGATCATCAGACTATCCTACTGCGTCGCCTGCAATGCCGCCACAATACGCTTCACCCAAACTTGGCCAGCCATGAGATTCATCAGTGCCGGCGAGCACTCGCCGGTAAGCGTCGGATGCAACGCGTTCAGCCGAAACTCATGGCTGAAGAAATACTGTGGTTTTCTTTTGGACAAGTTCCCCCTGGTTGAGCACTGTCCCCAAATTGCCCTGTCTCAAATCTCGACGTAGTCAACAGGCTGTCGCCAAATCCTCAAATCGGCAAAACCTTCCCAATGCTTCGAGCGTAATCGTAAACAGCTTCCTATAGCCTGTGTGAAACAACACTGGTTCTTCGTCGTCAATGAGATACGAATTGAAAGTAAATCCCCTTGGAATCACATCTATCGGCGTGCAGATTCGATAGATTCCAGCCGCAACTTCATCAACACTTGTGCCGGTCTCTTGATTTGCAATCATTACTGTTCTCTGCGGCTTACTGCGTATCGGCCGAAGGCCCATAGACCGACGGCACCTTGCCACCCATCGCCCGCAGATAAGTGCTCAATTGTCCTCGGTGATGCACCGAATGCTTAGTCGTCATCGCCAGAAATTGGATCCCGGGTGCCTGCATCATACCCAGCAAGTCGATGACGCCAGCCAGCTTCTCGCCAGTCAACGTGCGCACTCGCTCCACTGCAGCCGGAACATCTGCTCTGTAACGGGCAGCGGCATCAGCCGGATTCATGATTCCGCACGCATCGGAATCATCCGGCGGCGGCATAAACTGGCCATCGGCGATGCTGTTCAACAGCCATGCGTCTTCAAGGGCAAGATGCCGCACAAGCCCCAGAGCCGTCTTCGACTTCGGGTCGGGCGCATAGTCGAGATGATCGTTCGGCACTGCCTCGATGACATTCAGAGTCGTCTTCATTTCACTCTTAAAATCGGCCATCAGAAAATCGGCCACAATCTTTGTATCGTTGGAATTCATGTCTGGATGTGTAACGACTCTGCTCCCCGTTACACATAAAATACATGTGGATGGAAATAGAACTCAACGACTCCGAATTGGCGCAGCAGATCGCCTCCGGCAGCAGCCAGGAAGTCGAAGCTGAGCTTTTCAGTCGCATGGCGCCGCGCATTCGGCTCTACGGCCTCCGTCATCTTTGGGACTCTCACGCAGCAGACGACCTCACCCAGCAAGTGATAATCACCACACTCGAAGCGCTGCGCTCAGGTCGCCTGAAAGAACACGACAAACTCGCGTCATTCGTTCTCGGCACCTGCCGCATGACCGCACTCGACCTGCGTCGCAACGCCCACCGTCAAGAACGCCTCCTCCAGCAATTCGGAGTCAGTCTACTGACGCCCGCCGAGCCACACACGCCAAGCCTCGATCACGATCGTCTCACCCGCTGCGTGCAGCATCTCAAAGAACGCGAGCGGACTGCAGTCGTGATGACTTTCTACAACGAACAGACTGGAGCCGAAGTTGCCGGCTTCCTTGGCGTCTCTGAAGCAAACCTTCGCGTGATTCGCCATCGCGCAATTCATCAATTGCGCCAGTGCATGGGGGTTTCCTTATGATCTGCCCAGACGCCATCGACGCCGCAATCCTCGCCGACTATTGGCTCTCTCTCCTGACGGCTTCAGAAGAAGAAAACGTAGAGCTCCATCTCTTTGAGTGCGACCTCTGCGCGAGCCGGCTCCGCGAAGTCATCGCACTGGCCGATGGAATCCGGAATCTGGCCCGTTCCGGCTCCTTACGCATGATCCTCAGCGAGGCTTTTCTCGATCAGGTCGCCGTCGATGACGTTCGTATCCGTAAATATTCCGTCCCTGCTGGAGGCGCAGTTGAATGCACTGTAACTGCCGGTGATGACTTACTGGTGGCACGACTGATGGCAAACTGCACCAACGCCGCGCGCGTCGACCTCAGCCTCTGTGATGAGCGCGGTATTGAACAAGTCCGGATGCCCGACATTCCCCTTCAACCGGGAGCAAGCCATCTCATCTATCACGAGTCAATTACCTTCGCCAAGGCCATGCCTTCCAATAAAATGATCGCGCGCCTGATCGCATTCGATGAAGCAGGCTCTGAAACTTTGATAAGTGAATATGCCTTTAACCACACCAGATCCATGCCGGGCCCAGCCGCCTGGTAAAGGTCTGATCTTCACCAATTCAAAGAGAAAGCCAACTTCTCCCCGCGAACCGTTTTACTGAGTTCCAGGGTTCGCATCATGCTGTTGTTTCTAATTCTTTTACACCGCCACGAATCAAGCATGTAACGGAAAACGACAAAACGCTGCTATCTTCCTTTATTACACCTTCAGCAAAGCGTCGGTACTTGTCCTTCAACCACGCTTTCTAACTGAGACGCAGTCCAGTGGACTGTCCTTAGAACATTCCCCAATCAACTCCAGGGCAGCGCATCAGGCCACGATCCGCACCACGGTCCAATAAATTGCTATGCAGGCAATTAAGGCCGAGGCGGGGAGGACGACGCGGCTTCGATACCAGGTGCGCTCGGCGCCGTACCAGCCAACAACTAGAAAGGCTGCGCCGATGACGGAGAGTTGGCCGGCTTCAACGCCGAGGTTAAAAGTTAGAAGTGCCGTAAGGAATTCTGACCGGGGTAAGCCTACCTCTTGCAGGGCTCCCGCGAAGCCCATTCCGTGCAGCAGTCCAAAGGCGAAGACGAGAGCCACTCGCCAGGGTCTGAGTTCAGACGGGAGCAGGTTCTCAATGGCCACATAGGCGATGGATATGGCGATCACGGGCTCGACGATTTTTGGAGAGACATTCAAGAGGCCGTACATGCTCAGACCGAGAGTGATGGAGTGGGCCAGGGTAAAAGCGCTGACCTGAAGGAAAACGGAACGAGCGCGACCGCTTAAGAGGTAGATACCGAGGACAAAAAGCATATGGTCGAGGCCGAGCGGCACGATGTGGGTAAAGCCGAGTTTCAGGTAGAGCAGAGCTGTTTGAAGGCGATTGGCCGGCGCGGTAAGGCTGTTAAGCGCAAAGGCGCGGCTGGTTGCTCCCCCTTCGAGCCATTCGGTCAGGGGTGCGGAGGGGCCGTGCAGAGTGATGGCGTAGGAGGCGAAAGTCCAGGAGTAGTTCCAAGTCAGGGATTTGGCATCGGTTGGGATCTCGCCACTTAGGTGGATGGTTGCAGCCGTTGCCGATAGCGCATCCGCAGGGGCAGGCTGCGGTAGGGACGATCATCGCTGACCGCCCCTGCACAGATCCGTACAGGCGCTACTCACGCATACGACTCCTACCTTGGATGCTGGCTTAATAGTGAAGCTCGGGATAAGGATGACGCTCGCGAGTTACCGGCAGCCAAGTCCGGGCTAATCGATGCATCCGGTCCGCGCCAAGCCGCACTCGTCCGAGCCACGCCCCGACTACCTTCAACCGTTCGTGAATCCGGGCCCTCAGCGTCTACTTCACTTCTGCCAAAAGGAGATTGTGCCGACCGCACTTGACCAGCTGATGCAGAACTGCCTTGCCAAAGATCCAATTGACAGATGGCGATCAGCGCGAAAGGCAGCATCAGTTGAAGTGGTTTGCGGCCAATCGCGTTGCGTAAGCCGCACCCACGCAGGCCATACGCTGGCTCCCCCGGCCGTGAAGCAATGCGTTGCGATCGGGCTTCCCACAAAACTTAACGACCGAAATCTTCTCCTCGCTGAGCGTGGTTATTTACGGAAAAGGCATTGACCAAGAAGTTCCGTACGGTCCCGGACTAATTGCTCGAGCATCTTATTCATGTCGTATAACTCTTGCTCGATCTTGCGGCGGCTCGCCACTTCGGCAAGCAAGGAGCGGTTGGCCAGCCTGTATTCCAGAGTTTTGCGGTGCAGTTCGGCGAAGACAGCGGCTTTAGACTGAAGGATTACAGGATTTACGGGCTTGTGAAGATAATCTACGGCACCGCTGCCATAGCCTTCCAGCACGTGTTGGTCTTCGCAGTAGAAAGCGGTCAGAAACATGATCGGGACCTCGGAACTTTTCTTCCTCATCCTGATGATCCGAGCCAACTCGAGCCCTGTCATGCCGGGCATGCTCACATCGAGGATGAGCAAAGCGAACTCATCGACCAGAAGCGCTAAGAACGCCTCGTCGGCAGATGTAGCGCGGACCAGCCGATAAGCTGGATTGTTCAATACGACCTCGAGGACGGTAAGGTTTTTCGGCTCATCGTCCACGATCAGAATGTTGATGGGGATCACTTGGGGGCTGGGCATCCCAGCCCCAGCCTCAGTGAGCTTAAACGGTGTTACCTGAGGGTAGTTATCGTCATGCTCCCGTACCCGTGCAAGCGGATTTGCCGGCATCGACGCGGAAGCAAGACCCTCAGGGGTGACCGGCACTTCCTGCGATTTCCCCTTCTTTCTGTCCAGGCTGCGGTACATCGCATCCGTTCGCTCCCTGATACGCTGATCGAGAATCTGATTCAGATTGAACAGCCGCTCCTCGACCTCGCGGCGGATCGCAACTTCGGCCAGCAAGGTTCGGTTAAGCAGCCGGCATTCCAGGTTCTTGCGGTGCAGTTCGGCGAAGACCGCAACCTTCGAACGAAGCATGGCCGCATCCACTGGTTTGTGAAGGTAATCGACGGCCCCTGTGCCGTAGCCTTCAAGCACGTGTTGGTCTTCATTGTAGAAAGCGGTCAGAAACATGATCGGCAAATCCGAGCTTTTCTTCCGCTGTCTGATCATCTGGGCCAGTTCAAATCCTGTCATGCCTGGCATACTTACATCGAGGATGAGTAAGGCGAATTCGTCGGTGAGAAGCGCAAGCAACGCCTCCTCCGCCGACGTAGCGCGGACTAGACGGTAGGCTGGATTGTTCAATACCGCCTCGAGAACGGTAAGGTTCTTCGGCTCATCGTCAACGATAAGGATGTTGATCGAAACGCCTTCAAAGTTCGACATCGAGGATCTAGCGATAGAGGCCAGAAGCTCGGATTGCTCTGACTCGGGGATGCTGCCGTCGGGCTGCGGGGTCGGTGTAGATGGTGTAATCATCGGAAAAGCCATACCCTCATAAGTGACAATAATTGATCGGTATTTACCGGTTTGGAGATATAGTCGCTTGCGCCGGCATCGAGGCATTTCTCCCGGTCGCCTTTCATGGCTTTCGCTGTGAGGGCAATGATCGGAAGTGTGCGGAATTCAGCCAACGCGCGGATTTCGCGCATTGTTTCGTAGCCATCCATATCAGGCATCATTATATCCATTAGGACGATGGCCAGATCGGGTGTCTCACGGATGATTTGAATGGCGCCCTTGCCATTAGTCACGCTTACGACGTCCATCTCCATGTTTTCAAGCAGGGACGTGAGAGCAAAAATGTTGCGTGCGTCGTCATCGACGACGAGAATCTTGCGGCCGTGCAGAACTTCGTTTGAATTGTGAAGCCGTTCGAGCATCTGCTGCTTCTGCAGCGGCAACTCGGTAACTACGCGGTGAAGGAAGAGCGCGGTTTCATCCAGCAGGCGTTCAGGCGATTGAACGTCTTTCAGGATGATCGTTTTGGCCATCGCATTCAGCCGCTTCTGCTCCTCCATGCTGAGTTCCTTACCGGTGTACACAACCACCGGGATCCCGGCCAGAGAAGGTTCGGCATGCACTTTCTCGAGCAGCTCAAAGCCACTCATGTCGGGGAGACGAAGGTCGAGAACCACGCAGTCGAACGGTTTGTCGTGCAGCGCCTGAAGCGCATCGGCACCTGTGCCAACCGCTACGGTCTCAATATCTTGAAAGCCGAGCAACTCGACGATGGAACTCCGTTCAATGTCGTTGTCCTCCACTACCAGCAGTCGCTTGGTGCGCGGGGCAGCGAAATCCTTGATGCGATCAAGCGCAACTTCCAGTTCTTCCGTAGTAGGCGATTTGATGTGGTAGGAGAACGCGCCGCGCTCGAGACCATGCTGGCGATCTTCCTCCAGTGTCACGATTTGAACCGGTATGTGTCGCAAGACCGGGTCCAGCTTGAGTTGATTCAGCACCGTCCAGCCCAGCATATCGGGGAGGAAGATATCGAGAGAGATCGCCGAAGGGCGAAACTGCCGGGCCAGGGAGAGGCCTAGAGAACCCTTCATAGCGACAATACCTTTGAACCCCTTGTCGCGCGCAAGACCGAGGAGGATGCGGGCGTAGTGCGGGTCGTCCTCAATAATGAGCAGCACCGGATCACCGGTCTCGATGGAGTTCCGGTCGTCGTCAATGTGTACTTCCCGCGGGACTGACTGGACGCTGAGCGTGGTGTGAGTGCCGCCAGCGGGGTTCAGGTACGTCCTGAAGGGCGTAGACCTTCCGCTGTTCGGGCCCATGTAAAGCGCCGGTAGAAAGAGCGTGAAAGTGCTGCCTTGGCCATGTTTGCTGACGAGCCTGATTTCTCCGCCAAGCAGCACCGCGAGTTCGCGGCTGATGGCGAGTCCAAGTCCGGTGCCGCCGTACTTGCGGGAGGTTCCGGCATCCGCCTGTTGGAAAGCTTCAAAAATCAGACGTTGCTTCTCCGGCGCAACTCCTATGCCGGTGTCTGAAACCGCAAAGGACAGTAC
>CAZZGS010000021.1:0-1779 GCA_964653845.1 uncultured Bryobacter sp. | reverse complement strand
GGACAGTACCTGCTGAGCGATGCTGAGCACCGGGTGGCTTGGGTTCCACCCCTCTGTGGCGAGGCTGACTCGAACTTCCACCTGGCCTTTGGCTGTGAACTTGACGGCATTGGAGAGCAGGTTCTTGAGGATCTGCTGCAGGCGCTTTGGATCACTGGCCATGGAAAGCGGAAGATCCTCGCTGAAGACGATGTGGAAGGGCAGGTTCTTCGCTTCGGCAACATGGCGGAAGTTGCGGTCGATATTCTCTCGAAGGCCGTTGAAGCTGATGTCTTCAATATCGACACTGACCGTTCCCGACTCGATTTTCGAGAGATCGAGAATATCGTTAATCAGGTTGAGCAGATCGGATCCGGAGGAGTTAATATTGCGTGAGAACTCCACCTGCTTGGGCAACAGGTTGCTCGCGGAGTTTTCCGCAAGCTGCTGGCTGAGGATAAGGATGGAATTCAGGGGCGTGCGCAGTTCGTGGGACATGTTTGCCAGGAACTCGGATTTGTATTTCGAAGTGAGGGCAAGCTCGGCCGCTTTTTCCTCCAGCGCGTGACGGGCCTGCTCGACCTCGGAGTTCTTGCGCTCAACCTCGGCGTTTTGCTCGGCAAGCAGCTTAGCCTTGGTGCCAAGCTCCTCATTGGTCTGCTGCAACTCGCTCTGGCGGGATTGAAGCTCCACGGTAAGCTGCTGCGATTGCGTAAGCAGGCCTTCCGTGCGCATCGTCGCCTCGATGGTATTGAAGACCGCGCCGATATTCTGGGTCAAAAGATCGAGAAAGGCCAGTGAGCCGGCGTTGAAACTCTGCAGCGCGGCCAACTCAATCACCGCCTTGGTTTGGCCCTCGAAGAGCACCGGCAGAACGACAATGCTCACCTGATCGGAGCTGCCGACACTGGAAGCGATCCTGATAAAACTGCTCGGCACGTTAGTGAGCAGGATGCGTTTTTTTTCCACTGCGCACTGGCCGATCAGGCCTTCGCCGAGTTGGATGCTTTGGATGGCCCCAGCGCTGCCGCTATGGGCGTAGCTGGATAGCATCACCAGTTCGGCGTCTTCGCCCAGTCCGGCGAGATGGTAGATCGTACCGTGTTGAGCCGCAACGAGGGGCGCCAATTCGGTCAGAAGCATCTGGCCCACGGTATTCAGTTCCCGGTGGCCCTGCAACATTCCGGTAAATTTGGCAAGGTTTGTTTTTAACCAGTCCTGCTCACGATTGCTGTCGGTCGTTACGCGCAGGTTGGAAATCATCGTGTTGATGTTGTCCTTCAGCTCGGCGACTTCGCCTCGAGTCTCCACCTGGATGGCGCGCGTGAGATCCCCCTTTGTCACCGCCGTAGCCACCTCGGCGATGGCGCGCACCTGCGTTGTAAGGTTGGCGGCAAGCAGGTTGACATTGCCCGTAAGATCCTTCCAGGTGCCGGAGGCGCCAGGCACGTTAGCCTGACCGCCCAGACGCCCGTCAACACCGACTTCCCGCGCGACGTTGGTAACCTGATCGGCAAAAGTCGCCAGCGTGACGGTCATGTTGTTGATCGTTTCGGCCAGTGCGGCGACTTCGCCTTTGGCTTGCACCGTAAGACGCTGGGTGAGGTCTCCCGTAGCCACCGCTGTTACCACTTTGACGATGCCACGCACCTGCTCAGTGAGATTGGAGGCCATGAAATTGACGTTGTCAGTGAGATCCTTCCATGTGCCACCCACGCCGGGCACCTTCGCCTGGCCGCCGAGTTTGCCTTCGGTGCCAACCTCGCGCGCCACGCGCGTCACTTCGCCGGCGAATGAATT
>CAZZGS010000020.1:9176-19223 GCA_964653845.1 uncultured Bryobacter sp. | reverse complement strand
TTCCAAAGGTGCAGACCCCAAGGCGAAAGATGCAAACGGAGAAGACGCCCTCGCTTGGGCCAGAAAGTTCAATAACCCAACGTCCTTGCTCTCCTCGGCGACAAAGCCCAACCACCCCAACTCCTAAAGACACTTAGCGTCAAAGGCCCCGGAGCCCAAACCGCCCTCGCCAAACTCGAAACCTCCAACGAAGAATTCTTCCGGCAAAGCGACTGCGGTGGCTGCCATCACTCCACCCTCCTTTCCGTCGCCGCTGCACACGCAAGCAAGTCAGGCCTCGTCGCCAACTCCAGTCTGATCGAAGCCCGTGGACAGCGCACTAAAGGCATGCTCGGAGCCTTCAGCACTGCCCTCCAACAACTCGTCCCGCTTCCAGGCGACATCGATTCAGCCCTCTACGCCCTCCTCGAAGCCAAAAGCCTTAATCTCCCGTCCTCACCTGAACTCGAAATCCTTGCCCGCTACATCTGGGCCAAGCAAAGCCCCGCAGGCTTCTGGGGCATGCGCGGCATCAGCCGCAGTCCCATTGAAGAATCAGACATCCACCGCACAGCTCTCGCTGTCTGTTTGCTCCCTGCCTATAGCGACGCCACCATGCGAGTTGCTGGCGCGCCGCGCCTCCGTCAAGCCACCCAGTGGATCGAATCCCAAACGGCCGGCAACAACGACGAACTCGCGATGAAACTCCTCGGCCTCAAGTGGGGCAACGCCTCCACTGCATCCATCAACAAAGCCGCCAAAGCCCTCACCGCTTCCCAACTCTCAGATGGCAGTTGGGCTGGCAACCGCCACCTCTCCGGCGACCCCTACTCCACCGGCTTCGCCATTTTCGCCCTCCGCGAAGGCGCTGCCTGGAAAGCAGACGCCAAGCCTATCGCCAATGCCGCCAAATGGCTGCGAGCCACACAACGAGAAGACGGCACCTGGTACCAGAAGAGCCGGGCCCCCAAATTCCAGCCCTACTTCGAAAGCGGTTTCCCCTACGGTCACGATCAGTGGATCTCCGCCGGTGCCACCGCCTGGGCCATCGTCGGCCTCACCGAAGCAGGCTCCCTCTAAAGATGTATCTAGGGCACAATCAGAATCTCAACCCAGAAACCCCGCTGCTCAAAGCCGACAAGCGGCTTCAACATCGGCAAATCCGCAACATCGCGCAACCCGGCCTCGTCAGAGAATCGAAAGAAGCGCCGCAAGAGTCCACGCACCCACGGCCAACGAGCCAGCCCATACTCCGGATCCCAGGCGCGTGCATACAAAACCAGCACATCGCCGCGCTCCCACTCAAGCGACTTCAGCCGCTCCATTGAGAAATCCTCAACCGCCCGTACCGCAGCCACCGGCTCATCTATATACCCAAGATAGGGCTTCCTCAGAGCATCCGTCAGCGGCCAGGTAGTGGTAATCCTGCTCCGGCTCAAGCTCGATTCCACAAAGCCCGCCGCATTCCGCTGCGCCTCCACCAGATCCACCATCGCCAGATTATTCTCGAGCGCATAAGGCCACGGCGGATTCACAAACAACATCGTCAGCAACCCGGCACAACTCAGCGCCAATACCCCATGCCGCCACTTGCCCGCAAGAGTCGACATCCCGGCCGCAAACGCTGCATACAGCACCGGCAAGACAGACAAAAGGTACCGCTCCAGCACCGCTCCGCCAGTCACCGACACAAGCAATACATGCGCCACACAAGCCGTCGCCACAGGCCTCCAGCGAGCATCAAACCCAACGTGCTTCCACCGCCAGATCAAGAGCCCAAGCGGGAGGATGTGCAAGTTCTCAATGCCCAGATAACTTACCCGCCGCAACAGCGAATAACCCAGTCGCACCGGGTGCAGCGGATAGAACATGTTGTACTCGGTGTAAGCCGCATCCCCAAAGAGCCGTCCGGTAGAGAACCAAACATAAGCCACCCAATTGGCGACCACCAGCACCGGCCCCAACACCAACTGCGCCGCAAACTGTCGCCGCCCCTCGCGCCACGCAAACACCCCCAACACAATCGGAATCGCGATCGAAGTCTCCTTAAACGCCACACTCAACACAGCCGCCACCACCGCCACCATCTCCAGCTTCATCAAATAGGCGAGCAGCAAGATCGTCGTGAACAAGGCTGAAGGCAAATCCAGTTGCGCCATCATCGACTGCGTATAGACGAGTGGATTGGCCAGCATCAAGGCCGCCACGGCAAACGCCGGCACCCCACGCGCTCCCTTTAGCAACTCCACGGCCAGCAAGAACGACATCGTCAAGAAGGCAGCTCCAAACAACAACATCAGGCTCCGCGTGAGTGGAATGGAATACCCAAACACCTTCCAAAGCCCCGCTAGCAGCAGCGGCAACCCGGGAGGATGAGAATTCGGCATCGCCGATTTCGGAATCAGCGCTCCGCCCTGATACAAATCATGCGCCTGAGAAATAAACTGCCCCGCTTCATCCCAGAAGAAGGGCAGGGAAATCAGTTTGTAGTGGGTACTAAAGAGGATGAACGCAAAGACGCCAAACAGAATCGCAACCGATACTGCCCGCCTCTGCAGCAAACTTGAATCCTACTGAACAGGGCCAGCGCCATTGGCTGGCTCGAGACGAATCTCACCAAACGTACCCTCATACTGGGCAATGTTTTGGTTCAACAGATTGGCCAAAGCCTTCGCCTGTTGGGGGCTCAGATAAACACCCTGAAAGTTCGTGATGTTCACGGTATCGGGCACCGTCTGAGAAATAGTCCCGAACATCAAAAAGAAGTCCCAAAGGTTCACGCGCACCTGAACCGAATTAGAATAGCTTTCCTTGTAATCTTCACTCTGCGAAATTTGTAGTTTTGGAGCTTGTGTAGGGAACATTAAAACCAACTTTAAGGGGGGAAGAGAAGAGAAATGGCGGGGACGGCGGGGCTCGAACCCGTGACCTCCGGCGTGACAGGCCGGCGCTCTAACCAACTGAGCTACGTCCCCGCAAACTGCCAGAATTTCCAATATAGCATTTTTCTTTTGGTCTCTCAAGCAACTCAGAACTTTTGTCAATATCAAGGTAGAATTACCAATCTAACTTCTGTGACCCAACCCACTGGCCCAAAGCGATTCGTTTGTATTACTGCGGCGACCACCGAGATCCTCTACCTCCTCGGCGAGCAGGACCGAATTGTCGGAATCTCAGGCTACACCTGCCGCCCTCCCGAGGCTCGGCTCAAGCCCAAAGTCTCCGCCTTCACCTCTGCCAAAATCGACAAGATCCTGGCCCTCGATCCTGACCTCATCCTCGGCTTCTCCAACCTTCAGGCTGACATCGCGAGAGACCTGATCCGCGCCGGAAAAAACGTACTCGTCACCAATCAACGATCAGTTTCCGAGATCCTCGAAACGATTCTGCTTATCGGTCGTTTGGTCGGTGCTGAAGCCAAGGCCTCTGCCCTCGTGGCCAGGCTTGAGTCCGGCCTCGATGAGATCGCAAAAGGCGCAAGCCAGCTCCCCAGACGTCCAACTGTCTTCTTCGAAGAGTGGATGGATCCGATCATCAGCGGAATCCGCTGGGTCGAAGAACTGGTCGAGATTGCCGGCGGCGACCCGATCTTCCCAGAACTTCGAGGTGAACACGATGCCACCCGCCGCATCGTCGATCCGAATGAAGTACGGCGCCGCGATCCAGACATGATTCTCGTCTCCTGGTGTGGCCGCAAAATGAACAAAGCGCAAATGGCCGCAAGGCCAGGTTGGCAAGATATGAAAGCCGTCCGTAACGACCAGATTCACGAAATCAAATCCACCCTGATCCTACAACCTGGCCCAGCCGCACTCACCGACGGGGTAAGCGAGATTACTGCTCGGATCGCACGTTTTCGCTAAACAGCAGCCTCTCGACGGTTGCGACAAGATCCCACCAATCTCAGGGGCGTTCCCGTCGCTCACAACATCTACATGCGGCAAAGCTCGAAACTCGTAAATCCCTTTCCCGGGCCCGTTTCACCCACCAGCGCCATCCCGTCGCAGGTTGCCGTCATGTTGGTCGCATAGTAGTCAAATTCGAGCTTCAATAACTTCCCGTCAAAGCTCCCTGTCGAAGACCTGTACTTGTCGGTCCCATTGAAAAAGGTTCCAACTGCCGAATCGGGCTTAGCCGAGATCTCAAAGCGAAACGGTACGGTCAGCTCATTGGCAAGCACCGTCGCATCCCAAACCCCATTCAGTATTTGTCCAAACAGAGTCGCCGGAATCGCGAGCAAACCTATCGACAAAAGGATCTTTTTCACAACTAGTTTTAAGCTACAACATGTACTATACAATGTCCATCCTTTTAATAGGGATTGCAGATGCCGCTAGAATAGAACACGCCCATGCGGACCCTCTCCAAAAGAACACAATACGCGCTCCGCGCCCTCTACGCACTCACTCGAAGAGGTTCCACCAAGCCAGCCCTTATAGGTGATTTGAGCAAAGAAGAAGACATCCCTAAGAAGTTCCTAGAACAAATCCTCCTCCAACTCAAGCAAAAAGGCCTCGTCGACAGCCGCCGCGGCCGCTACGGTGGTTATGTCCTGACAGCCGAGCCAGACAAGGTTTCAATTGGTTCGATCATCCGCATGATCGACGGCCCCATCGCGCCCCTTCCCTGCGCCAGCGAATCCAAGTTCCGCAAGTGTGATGAATGCCCTGACATCCGTTTCTGCGGCACCAGAATCCTGATGCGCCAGGTTCGCGACGCCACCACCGACATCCTCGACCGCACCACACTCGCCGACATCTGCAACAAGGTAGACGCCGCAAGGCTCGAAGCCGAACAAGGCGAAGAGATCATGTACTACATCTGATCTCTTAAACTGAAGCAACGCATTTAGGTTTGATCGGAGGAATCGGGCCAGCTTCAACGGACTTCTACTATCGACGTTGGGACTAACAATCGTCCATGCCCAAATGCAACATCTCTTCGCCAACATGATCGGCAAGACCCCCGGCAGAGATGTTTGCAGCACTCACAAATTGTTTGGCCTCAGCCGGAGCAGAAGCAGTCGCGGTCACCTCACTCGCGGGCCACTTCTGCATCAACGAATTCAAGGCGCTCTCATCCTTGCCTGTCATCGACGCCATCCCCATTCTGAATGCGAATTCAAGCAACGAGGCCTGCACAAACTCGGGCTCCTGGGGAACCAAAGCCGCGATGAAATCTCGCTTATACGGGGGCATCGATTCAGCAGAACTGATAGTCCCGGAGAGTACCCTCTTTGATGAGGTTCACAATGCCTGAATCATCCACGTACGCATCCGCGTCGCCCCAAGCGTCTACGCCTCAATCGAAGACGTAGATCGCTTCACCCGCACAATCACTGCGATTAGCTCCAGACTTTAGTAATCGCTTCCCCGTCTTCCTTCACATCCTTCGGAACCTCACGCGCCGCAAAGCTATCCAGCTTAGCCAAATAAAACATCGGCAGCGGGGCAAAGTCCGGAGCATCGGGCCACGGCTGATAGATCATCACCGCAAGCCCCACTACCTCCGCACCATAGCTCTCTACCAACGCCTTCAAATGCACTAGCTTTTGCCCCGTGCGGAAGATATCATCGACCAGCAACACCTTCTCGCCCTTCTGCGGTGTAACAAACTCGCGGAACTTCTGCGGCATCCGCGCGTCGTCTGCCTCTGCCCAATAAACTTTCTTCGCCCCAAGCGCCTCGACTACACCATAAGCAACAGGCAATCCACCCGTCGCCGGAGCGACGATCGACAACTGGCCAAGCATTGCCCGCAACTCGGTATTGGCGCGCACCTTCCGGCTCAGCGCTACACTCAGGATCTTCGCGTTCTTGTAGTCGCTCATCACCAGCGGCATCCCGAGATACTCGTCGGTATAACTCCCGTCCGGGTAAACAAAATTCCCCGTGCGCAGCGCCCCCGTCTCACGCAGTAATTCTACGATCTCTTCTTCAGTCGGTAACAGTTGCATTATTAGTTCGCTCCTCGTCCCAGCAATACCAGCGGAATCGTCCGCAATAAAATTCGGCTATCCAGCGACAACGACCAGTTGTCGATGTATTCCATGTCCATCTTCATCACGGTCTCGACATCCAGCCGGTCCCGTCCCTCGACAGCCCAGATACACGTCAGCCCCGGGCGCATCCGCAGCCGGCGTCTTTGCCAGCCAGCATAATTCTCAACCTCGTCCGGAGTCGCCGGGCGTGGCCCCACCAAAGACATATCGCCCTTCAGCACATTCCACAACTGAGGCAGCTCATCAATCGAAAACTTGCGCAACCATCGGCCGACCGGCGTCAACCGCGGGTCTTTCGGAATCTTGAAATTCAACTTCTTCACGTTCAAATGCGCGTACTGCCGCTTCAATGCCTCAGCGTTCTCAACCATCGAACGGAACTTATAAACGACAAACTTCCGCCCATTCAAGCCACACCTCCGCTGACGGAAGATCACCTTCCCCGGTGAGGTCAAACGAATCAGAACCGCCGCCACAACCAACACTGGCGACGCGACCAGCAACGCCACTGCTGCGACAGAGAAATCCACAGTGCGCTTGGCCAGCAGCTTGATCTCGTCGGTCGGCGTAGCGCTGAAGGTCAGCATCGGCGTCGGTCCCAGACGATCGAGATAGACCTCGCTGTTCACATGCGGAAAGAACTCCAGGCTCAACCGCGTCCTCACACCCTCTTCGTCACACTGCAGGAACAACTCGGCCAGGCTGCTCAACCTCTCTGGCTCCACCGCAAACAAAACCTCGTCGACGATATGATCCCGCAACGCTGCAGTCACTTCTGCTGTATCGTTAACAATCCCGAGCACCCGCGTCCCCGCCACCGCATTCACTTCGATCTGACGAGCTAAATCCTTGGCCCTCTCACCGCTCCCAAAGATCAATACAAAGTGCTGTCCGCCAAACTCACGGCGAATCATACCCACCAGGCTTCCGGCGTTCAGGCGAAACAACAAAAGAGACAAGAACTGCAGGCCCACAAAGCAGAGCAGAAAGAATCGGCTCAGGTCGAGCTTGAGAAAATAGTCGACCAGCACCATCGTCATCACACCAAAAACAGCCTGCTTCGCAGTCTCGCGAAAGATCACATAACGGTTGGCCCCATCAAGGCGGTCGTACACTTGTACCCAGAGGCAGAAAACTACACTTGATATCGCCGCCACCCCGAAGAGCAATACCTTTAGCGAGGCAGCCAGAAAGAATTCATGCGTCAGCGGTAACAGCGAACGCGTCAGATACGCCGCTTCAAAGGCAAGCGCCGTAAGCAGAACATCCGATAGGGCAAAGAGTACCCTTGCTTTGCGATGATGTCGACTATACACCCAATAACACCGTGCAAATTCAGATTATCACTTTGACACTACTAAGCCTTGCGCTGGCCGCCTGCGGGCCGACCTACCGCACCGTCGAAGTGTCAACCGAAACCAGTCGTCCCAGGCGCACCGATGCCAAAGGTGTCGAGATTCCAGTGGACGAATCGGCTGGCCCCAAGCCAGTGTCGCTCGACGGTTTCCAACGCATGGAATGGAAAACGCTTCGTACCCTCGACGTCAAAACCGGGAAAGCCTCTGCTGAACTTTCCTCGTTCACCGGAGCCAATATCAAGATCTCCGGCTTTATGGTGCCCTTTGACGACGAAGACGAACAGGTGACGGAGTTCCTTCTGGTGCCGCAAGCGGGCATGTGTATCCACACACCGCCACCACCACCGAATCAAATCATTTTGGTTGAAGTCGCCACAGGCGGCGCCAATCGCGTCGAGTGGGACAAAGAAGTGAGTGTCTTCGGACAGTTTCAGATCGTAGACGGCAACAGCCCCTACGGCAAAACTGGCTTCAAAATCTCAGCTGTTCGAGCTCGCCCCGACTAGACTGGTCTGGCAGCACTTGCACTTCGATTGATTCCTGAAATGTGCAGTTCCGATCATCACGCCACCGGCCACCATTCCAACAGGCTCAAGCCCATCTGGCGTCACAAAGAACACGCTTTTGGCGATGAAGATGAGCGACACACCCACCAGGAAGAATACAACGGGTTCGGGCTGGCGATGTTCCTTGAAGTAGCTCCAGAACAAGCGAAATAAGCCAATACTCAAACTCGCGATGATGATCGTCCATTCGGTGGATTCTTCGGCGATCCAGCCCATGCCGTTCACTGCCAGGTAGCCAATCACAAACGGCATCAGCGCACAATGCACCGCGCAGCCATAAGAAAGCCACATCCCGGCCTTATCCCAAAACGAGCGCGCCGGCAAGGGCGCAAGTGATTCTTCAGTCATCGGAGTCTTTCTCATCATAACTCCTTTTCGATAACGCAATACCAATACTTCATCTCAAAATGGCGGATACCGGCAATCGCAGACTCACTGGCTCTGGATAGCGGTCAACGTAGCCGACCCGCAACAGGAACTGTATCGGCCCGCTGAGTCCCAGGGTCGCCGCTACATCCCGCTGGAACGCTGACTCTTCGAGCATCTGCGTCATGGGGTGAATTGCAATCGAGCGCTCCCTTGCCCCAAGCCACATCCGTTCTGTGCGCCGCCCTGTCTCGATCAAGGAGGAGAGGTCGCCATCGGGGCTTGTCACGACGATCCAGCCGCCACAGGATCCCACTTGCTCCCGGACCCTGTCCACGCCCTGAGCACGAAACTGCTTACCCATCACCGCTTCGCGATCCATGAAGTGGCGCACATACCAGCCCGCTACTCCCGAGAGCTCCATCGATTCTGGTGTCAACCCATCGCGATGCAGTTGTCCATCCTCATTGGTCCACCGGATCCAATGCGCCAACTCGGCCTCGGCATCATCCCGATCCGCCTGGATTCGATTAGCTTCAATAGTCCCCTCGGCCAGATAGCGCCCTTCCTTCGATGTTGCGCTGAAGTAGTGCGCTCCATCGCCAAAGCCGGCAAACAATCGAGACAGATCCTCCTGAGCCAGATCCGCCGTCTTGTGCCCCGTCCGGAGGGTTCTTCTTGTCGCGATCCGGTCGAGTGCGACACTCTTCACGGGAGTTTGCTTTAGCCCAACCCTCACCAAAATCTCTCCGCCCGGAACCTCATAATCTGCGTTGAGACCGAAGTTCGGCGCACACACCAGAAGATTTTCGAGGAAGCAGCCAATAGACAAAGCGAGCTCCCTGTTCTGTGGATCTACCTTAGGCAACCATCGCGATCGATCAGTCCCGATCAGCAATTCCCCGTCACTCATCTTTACGGTCCACGGTTGCGCATTGTGTCCACTCGGCGCAAGCGACGCATACCTGAGTACCCGCTCGATTCCGCCGCCCTCAACATCGGTCAGGTCCTCCCGCCTCAACCCTCGTCGTTCACTCCAGCCATAGAGACCGGAGCCCAGCCCCAAAGCCCCTAGTCCCATCAGAATCGTCCTTCGCGTCATGCTATTGGGAGGCTAGCATTTTCTAAAGGCAGGGATATCACGGGCAAGCCCCATCCGATTACATAAAGTAGGAACCACGCGCTTTTGGATCGCAAAGAACAATTGGGATACCCATCCGCGAACAACTGGTCCGCCAGGCAATCCTTGGCATCCTGAGTGGAGATCTCACCAAAGGCGAACGTCTGCCGAGCGCCCGGACTCTCGCTCGCATGCATGGTATCCACATGAATACCGTCATCGCTGCCTTCCAGGAACTGCAAGACCGCACCTGGCTCGAGGCCCGACGTGGCAGTGGGCTTTTCGTTCGAGCTCAACATCCGGATAACGAGATCGACTCCATCCTCACCACGGCAATTGAAGTTAGCAAGTCATCTGGCCTTACTCCAGAGCAACTCGTCTCCCGCCTTGAGACTCTTCTGGAATCGAAAGCCATTGAAGCCGTCCTGGTCTGCGAGCCTGAACCTCAACTTGCCGCCATCCTGTGCGAAGAGATTGAGACCGCCCTTAACATCCCGGTATCGACATCGATGGCAGGCAAGCCTGCGCTCATAGTCCACCTCGCGCATCGCGCTACGCCACAATCGGCCGGTAAACCTTTCGAACTCCGCCTTCGCAGTATTCCTGATTCGATCACTGGCCAAACGCATTCCGTTGGCCACGGCGGACGACGCTCGA
>CAZZGS010000020.1:0-9166 GCA_964653845.1 uncultured Bryobacter sp. | reverse complement strand
CAGATCGTTTCCGGCGCGGCGCAAGAGCTATTCTGGCCGCAGTCGGCATCGATCCCTTGAGCCTCCGCGATCTCGATACACTCGATCCCGATTGGGTGAATCGTCTGGACTCCAAAGGCTTGCTCATCGTCGATGTCCTCACTGCGAAGCAAGTACCGCAGACCCCAGGCCTGCGGATCTTTCGCATCATCTCCGACACCTCCCTTGAAGAACTCAAGGCAAGATTGTGACCGCATGCCAGCGCCCGTCGATTGTGCTACCGGCATAGACCCCGCTCGCGATGACCCCAACATAAGCCGGTATTGCAGCCACGGGGGGAACCGCAAATGCAACAGCACCAGCCACCATTAAGCCACCCAAAAAGCCAAGCACTTTGCCAAAGCTTCCGTGGCCGCGATAGGCAACCGCCCGAATGGATTCCTTAGGGATCGTAACCAAGCCCTTCGCATACAGTTTCCGATCTGAAGTTTTGCTCACATGAAATTTTGTCATTTGAGCGTCAATGCCAATCCACTTCCCCTCGAGAATTACATTCCGGTCCAGTTCCAGACGGACTTTTTCCTTGGCAAAGTAAGCCGGTGTATCCTCCCATTGGCAAAAGTCCTGTGCCACTGCCGGCATCGCACACGTCAAAAAGAAGAAACAAGATCCCAATAATCTGCTCATGAAGCAAACTTAGACGAGATCTCTTCCTCTTGACTCCAATAATGTGTCACTTCGTAAACTGCAACACTCTACTGCCCGATCACAATACTCAGATTTTGCGCATTGGGCACACCATCCACAGTGAGCGTGATCGTCTGATCGCCGGGCGGCACAAAGGGCACCAGCACGTTGAACTGGTAAAGCCCGATCGTCGCCCCGACGACCCCGGCGAAGCTCACCTGCGCCACTGCACCGCCGATGCTCAGCTCATATGGCAGAGCAAGTGAAGACTCTTGAGCCGCCACAACACCCGCCTGCGCCGGTGGCGATGTCGGGCCACAACCCAGAGCATAAATCGCAATTGTGTCGCCCGGCTTGGCGGGCTTGAAGGCCACACCTGCCAACATCGCTTCGCGCCCGATAAAGGTCGTGAAGTCCGGTGTCAGGGCCACTACATACTGCTTGCCACCAATCAGAAACTGGGGCACGGTTTGCAAGGTTGGTGAGAGCCGCGCCCGCGGCACCATCACAGTATTCGACGTCCCAAGCGGTGTCTTTACCACCAGTGCCACTGGCCCGGTTGCCGTATCCTCCGGCGTGTTGATGTTGATCTGATTCGGACTCACGTAGTAGATAAATGCAGGCTTGCCGTTCACCGTCACGCTAATCCCGTCAAGCGAAGTGGGCGCATTCACACCACTGAAATCACTACCTGCCCAGAGTCGGGAGATCGTAGAGAAATTCTGCCCATACACTTCTACGTAGGTGTTTGAGGAGAATCCAGCCTTGCCTCCAAACGAAGTCAACACCGGGTTCTCTGTCCTCACTTGTGGCACCGGCGGCGGGCTTACCTTGCGAATCTTGTCGTTGCGCGTATCGGCAATGTAGAGGTTGCCATTTGCATCCGTTGTCATGCCTGATGGGAAGTTGAACCGGGCCTGCAAGGTGGGCCCTCCATCGCCAGTCACTCCTGCCAGTCCATTTCCGGCATAGGTCGTGATGATGCCATTCGGCGCTACCTTGCGGATCTTGACGTCTTCAGCATCGGCGATATAAAGATTCCCGTTCGCGTCCAGGGCCACTCCGCTCACTGATTTCAATTGGGCTGAAACAGCCGGCCCGCCATCCCCTGAATAAGCCGAAATCCCAGTGCCAGCAACTGTCGTGACAATGCCGTTGGTAGCGATCCGTCGCACCCGCTTGTTTCCATTCAACCGTCCATCGCCATCGTCGCCAACGTAGATCGTACCGTCTCTGGCCACGGCCAGCCAATATCCGTAGATATCGGTTGCCGTTCCCAATCCGCCATCTCCCGAAAGACTGAATCGTCCTGTGCCGCCCACTGTTGTAATCACTCCTGCCGGCGTGATTCTGCGAATCCGGAAATTGCTGAAGTCAACGAAATACAAATTTCCTGCAGCATCAAAAGCCATGCTTGCAGGCCCATTTAGCCGAGCCGCAGTGGCCTGCCCTCCGTCGCCGGCGAAACCTCCAGTGCCTCCAGCGATGGTTGTAATCAAGCCGTTGGGTGCCACCTTGCGAATCCGGTCGTTGTTGTAGTCCGAAATGTAGAGGCTTCCGTCAGGGCCAAGCGCAGTCCCTGAAGGGGCACTCAATTGAGCCACAGTCGCCAGCCCGCCATCTCCAGAGAATCCTGCTCGCCCCGTTCCTGCAAACACCACAGTCACACCCTGCGGGTCGATCTTGTATACCTGGTGCGCCGTCAGATCCGGCACATACAGGTTGCCCGCTCCATCCACTGTCACGTTGTAGACGGCCCCCCAACTGGAATTTCCCGCCACACTCGTTACTGTCTGTCCCCCCAACCCGGCAGCAAGCAGCAAGCCCGCTAACGTCATCCTCAATAAAGTGTTCATAAGATCTCCTCACTCCTTCCATGCGCACGAAATGCAGAGAACCGTCACGCCGCCCTCAACTTTTCCAAAATTTGTTAGACTTCGGCTCTAGAACTTCACATGCGGCCAGACGAATCCAACTCGCTAAATGAAGTCTTCAGCCTCGCCTATGAGGAACTGCGCCGACTCGCCGCGCAAGTGCGAAGCTCTGATCCCTCTGCCACTCTCAACCCCACTGCTTTGGTAAACGAAGCCTGGATGAAGCTGGCAAGCTCCTCGCGCCTTGAGTGGGCTTCCCCGCTTCACTTCAAACGAATCGCCGCCCGCGCCATGCGGCAGCTTCTGGTGGAATCCGCGCGGCGCCGCCACACGATCAAACGGGATGCAGTGCTTATCACCTTCGATGAACCCCTGGCGGCTCTGATCGCCACTGGCGAAGCCTCAAGCGAGGAAGAATTCCTCAAACTCGACGCAGCCCTCAGCGAACTCTCAAAGCTGAATGAGCGTCAGGCCGCCATTGTCGAGAGCCGCTTCTTCGGTGGTCTTGCAGTAGAGGAAACAGCTGCGGCCTTGGGCATTTCGGAAGCGACTGTTCTACGCGACTGGCGTGCCGCCCGCGCATGGCTAGGCCGCGAACTCAGCCGCATCTCATAAGTCTCAGTCATGGATCCAAAACGCTACGCCCGCTTGCAAGACCTCTTCCACGCCGTAGCTGATTTCACACCTGCCGATCGCGCGGCCTACCTCGCCCAACATTGTGCGCCAGACGAAACGCTGGATGAACTCGAGGCGCTGCTCGCCGAAGACGCGAAGGCCCAACCTGCCCTTGATCAAGGCCTCACTCCTCATCTGCCGCCCAACGAAGACTTCATCCCCCGGCAACTCGGGCCATACCGCCTGGAGCGACTCCTCGGTGAAGGCGGAATGGGTGTCGTCTACCTTGGTTTTCGAGAAGATCTCTCCAGCTACGCCGCCATCAAGATCCTTCGTGACGCTTGGCTTTCGCCTGCCCGACGGGAGCGTTTCCTCTTCGAGCAACGTACCCTGGCCCAACTGAATCACCCATCCATCGCCAAGCTTTACGATGCCGGCACACTCACCGAAGGCACGCCGTGGTTTGCGATGGAGTATGTCGAGGGGAGGCCCATCACAGATCACTCAGGGCAAGACAGCCTCAACCTGTTTCTGCAGGTATGTCAAGCCGTCCAATACGCGCATCAGCACGCAGTCATCCATCGAGACCTCAAACCATCGAACATCTTCGTGACAAGCGACGGCAAGGTCAAACTCCTGGATTTTGGCATCGCCAAACACCTCGACAATACAGGTGATCAAACCGTGACGGGCCTGCGTTTGATGACTCCCGCGTATGCTGCACCAGAGCAGTTTCGCGGAGAGCCGGTCGGCGTCTATACTGATGTCTATTCGCTTGGCATTATTCTGCGTGAGCTCCTGCCCGGCAGGCTCCCTGTCGACCTCGAGATCTTGATCCAGACAGCTCTCCAGCAAGAGTCTCATCGAAGGTACAGCTCTGTTGATGCCCTGATCCGAGACATCCAGCACTACCTCGCCGGTGAGCCGATTGAAGCCAGGCCTGACACCTTCACGTACCGGTCCTCGAAGTTCATCCGGCGGAATCTCACCGGCGTCATAGCTGCTTCCATTGTGCTGGCCACTTTGGCCGGTCTGATCACTTTCTACACCATCAATCTTCGAGAAGCTCGCAACGAGGCACTCGCCGAGGCGGCCCGGTCCAGCGGTATCCGCAGCTTCCTGGTTAACCTGTTTCAAGGCGGCGACATGGCTGCTGGGCCGTCATCCGACCTTCGAGTCGCCACACTTCTGGATCGAGGCGTCGTCGGGGCAAAAGCTCTGAATCAAGACCCGCAGGCCCAGGCCGAAGTCTTGCGCACGCTAGGCGACGTGTATCAAAAGCTCGGGCGCCTCGATCAAGCCGACACATTGCTCGTCAGCGCCCTGGACAGCCGCCGTGACGTTGATAACCTCAACGGCCTTGCTTTATTGCGCACCGATCAAGGCAAACACGATGAAGCCGAGAAACTAGCCCGCGAAAGCCTTACTCTTGCCCGGGTCACTCAGCTCAATGTGGCTAAGGCCACCACTACCCTCGGCCATGTACTGGAAGAAAAGGGAAACTACGACGAGGCCACACCGATTCTGGAGGAAGCAATCCGGATCCTGTCTGCCCCAGGTCAACCTGCAATGGATCTCGCCGCCGCTCTGCTCTACCTTGGCAATGTCCACTTCTACAAAGGCCAATATCCTCAATCGCAAGACCTCAACCAGCGTGCGCTGGCAATCTACCGGCAGACTCAGGGGCCAGCGCACCCCATCGTTGCCGAGGTTCTGATTAACCTTGGGGCCATCCAGCAGGACACTGGCCACTACAAAGAGGCAGAGGCCTTTCATCGCCAGGCCCTTGCGATTATCGAATCCTACTACGGCGCAGATCACCCCAAGACCGCTTCTACTCTCACCCTGATTGGCCGCGCCCTCGTTCTCCAAAATCGTCTCGACGAAGCTGCTGGTCTGCTCACCCGTGCCCTGTCCATTCGCGAGCGGGTCTACGGCCCAGACCACACTCAGGTTGCCTCAACAGTCAATGAACTAGGCACAAATGCCCTCTCCAGAGGCAATCTTAGCGAAGCCGAGGCTCACTTTGAACGAATGATTGCCATCTACGAGAAGGCTTACAATGGTAAACACTATCTGATTGGCATCGCCAAATCGAATCTCGGAAGCGTCTACATGCGTCGCGAGGAATGGTCCAGGGCTGAGCCTCTCTTTCGCCAGTCTCTCGATATCTATGCCAGGACTCTGCCCCCAGGACACATCAACGAAGGCATCGGTCGCATCAAGTTGGGCCGCACTCTGCTTCGCCAAAAGAAATACCTGGATGCACAGGCCGAAACTCAGCGTGGCCACGACATCGTTGCAAAGCAGGCGAGCCCTTCTGTCAGTTGGCTCAACAACGCCAAGAAGGATCTCACTGAGATCGCTGTTCTGCAAAATCCGAGTCTAACCAAATAATCACCGCATCCAACCCTTCAAGACCGCACAACCTTCCACCCTCCAACTCTGGTCTGGTCGCAGCCTTACCGGCCTCACCGCGATCATGCTTCTTCTCAGCGCAGCGATGAAACTCACAGGCAGTCCCTTTCTTGCTACTGGCTTCGAGCACCTCGGCTGGCCCTGGGCGCTCGCAATGCCTCTCGGCATACTTGAGCTCGCCACCACAGTGATGTACCTAATCCCTCGAACGGCGGTGCTTGGTGCCATTTTGCTCACGGGCAATCTTGATGGTGCCCTAGCCGCTCACTTGCGAATCAACGAGGCTTGGATTGTGCAGTTCCTTCTGGGTGTCACGATATGGGGAGGCATCTACTTCCGGGACGCCCGTATTCGCGAACTGATCCCCATCTTTAAGGATCCCAAATAATCCTCGCTTAAGCGGAACTCTTGAGTGCTCTCAACCGCACCAAGCAGACTTGCTCCGCTACCTTTCCATCTTCGAGCCGATGACCCCGTCGGCCTGACAGCGGTATGGCTCAAACAGCCATATCAGTATGGTAAATTCGTATGTATGAAAAAGACGCTCAATATTAATGAGGCGCTCTTGGCCGAGGCAAGAGAAGCCTCAGGCTCAACAACCGATACAGATACTGTTCGTTTAGGACTCGAAGCACTAGTGAGGCAGGCAGCATACCAACGGGCAGCCGCTCTAATCGGTTCTGCAAAGAATTTCGTTGCGCCGTCCAGGCGGCGAGATTCACCAGTTGCCAAGCGGAAGGCTAGCTAGTGGTCCTCGTGGACACCTCGATCTGGGTCCGATTTCTGCACAATCGCGGCCCGAGTGCCAAGGAGTTGAGGTTCCTGCTGGAAGGGGGCGTCGTTTGTGGTCACGACCTAGTTTTTGGAGAACTCTTTATTGGGGATCCAAGTGGCAGATTGAAGCTGTTAGCGCTCTACCCAAACTTTCATCAAAGTCCAATGCTTTCGCATCAAGATGTTGTCGATTTTGTTCGCAGCAGAAGACTGCACGGTCGAGGCGCCGGCTGGATCGATGTTCACTTACTAGCCTCTGCTCTCGTATCAGGGCACCAGTTCTGGACCGCAGACTCCGATCTGCTAAGCATCGCCCGAGAACTCGGAGTTGCATACGAACCCAAATACTAAACCCGCACGCTCAAGCCATCGGCCAGCGTGTTCCGGTAGGCTCTCCACGCCGGCACAAGTCCAATCAATACTGCAGCCCCCAACACCAGCCCCAGATAGATTCCATGTTCTGGCTGGAATCCCTGCCACCGCAAGTACAAACCAAACTGCTTCTCCACCACACCTTGCAACGCCGCAATCCCCGCATACATCAAGCCCACACCCAGCGCACATCCGGACGCAGCCAACATCAAACTCTCAATCAAAAACAGAGACAAAATCTTGATTGGTCCCGCACCGAGGGCACGCAAGATCGCCATCTCACGGCGCCGCTCATTGAGCGTCGTATAAATCGCAACCAGCATCCCAAGCAGTCCCACCAAGACTACGAAGCCACCAACAATCTCAAGCGCAATTTCGGCATACTTCACGGTGGACCAAAGCTCCCCCATGGCCACGCCGGGTATGATCGCCATCAACGGTTCGGGCAAGTAGTTGTTCACATCGCGCTGGATCCGCAGCGTATCGATGCGGCTCTTGGCCCGCAATAGAAATGCCGTAATCGCCTCCGGCTTCAAGTCTTCTTTCTTCAACTTGGTGGACGGCACTTCTTCGCCTGGCTCAGGGGGCGCCCCACCCTGCCACCCAACATGTATCGCCGACATTCCTTCCAGGGTGATGTAGATACTGCGGTCAATCGGCGTCGAGGTCTTGTCGAGAATCCCGACGACGGTAAATGGCTTGTCGTCGTGGTCCATGATTCCGGCAGCGCCAATGCCGTGTGTCAGCGTTACCTTGGCACCAATCTTGTATCCAAGCTTCTCTGCGGCATCGCTTCCGAGCGCAGCCTCATTAAAGTCTGCCGGTGTCCGACCAGCGATGAACTCCACTTTTCGCGTTTTGCGAAAGCGGTATTGCTTGTAGAAATTCTCGTTAGTCCCAACAACCCGAAACCCGCGGTGACTATCCCCTAGCGAGTAGGGAATCGTCCAGGCTACTGCCGGGTGCTTCGACCATTCCTCGAAGCTTTCATACTTCACATTGTTTGTCGCAGTGCCCATGCGAAACACGGTGTAGAGCAACAACTGCAAGCCGCCACCGCGCGCCCCGACAATCAAGTCTGTCCCCGAGATGGTCGAAGAAAAGCTCTCCCGCGCACTCACTCGCAGCGCTTCCACGCCAAGCAGCAATGCCACACTCAGAGCGATCGAAAACACAGTCAACAGAGTTGTCACGCGCCGGTTTCGCAACGATTGCCAGGCGAGTGAGAACAGCAACATCAAGCCACCTCCACTTTGGCGGCGCGATTGAGTTCCGGCAGGCTCAATTGCTTGTGAAAGATCGGTGCCAGGCTCTGGTCATGGCTCACAAACAACAGCGCTGCTCCAGCCTCTTTGCACTGTCCCAGCAGCAACTCGAGAAATCGTTCACGGTGCGCAGTATCCAGTGCCGACGTCGGCTCATCGGCAATCACCAAAGGTGGCGCACCGATCAGCGCCCTTGCCGCAGCCACCCTCTGCTGTTGCCCCACGCTTAGTTCGAGCACCCCTCGATCGAGCAACTCTTCAATTCCCAGCGAAGCCGCAATACGCCCTAGTTCATCTGCCTTGCGAGACGAATGCAGGCGCGTCGGCAGCAGGATATTGTCGCGGACATTTAAATAAGGAATGAGATTGAACATCTGAAAGATGTAGCCGATCTTCGAGCCTCGCCACGCATCCCGCTTCGCCCCGGACAAAGCAGATAACGCTTGACCCAGCACCTGCACTCTTCCACGGCGAGCCTGCAACACGCCGGCAATCAATCCTAAAAGAGTAGTCTTCCCGCAACCACTTGGTCCATAAAGAAAGCAGGATTCTCCAGCCCCAAGCTCAAACGAAGGTATGTCAATGATGGTTGGCAGCTTCGGCCCGTACGCGAATTCAACGCCTTCAAGCGTGATGCTACTTGGAAGAGTAGGGTGTGACATTCGCGACAGTCATTTGATAGGAGACCGCCCCATAAGGGCTCCCCGTCTTGTTGATAGCGATCTTACCCTCAAACCAGTTGGGCTCAAACATCGCAATCTTGGTCTTCTTCTTTCCGGCCATCCGGCAATAGACGATCTGATGCGGCGGAGGAGGCGGAGTATGAATACAGCCACCGGCAATAGGCACGATCAGAAACTCGTCGGCTTCATCCTGGTCATCGCTCTCAAGAGGAACCATGTATCCGGCAATGCGAACCGTCGTATTGTCGATCTTCTTGAGATCCGCAGGAACCTCACCCGAACTCAGATCCAGCGAGCGCAACAATCGCCACTGCACCGTAGTGACTCCAGGCTTCGCGTCAGCGGCAACAAGTTGTAAGGGCTGAAGTGAAGGGTCGTGGATCGAGACGAGGAACCCGACCGCAAGCACCAGAAGCGCCCAGCGGCGGAATGACTTCATATCTTTCATTAGAGCAGCCTCGCCGCATCCTTCGCAAAGTAGGTCAGGATAATCGATGCC